>DASYPF010000082.1:0-19124 GCA_036006905.1 Acidobacteriota bacterium | reverse complement strand
ACGCTCCACCCGGGGCTTTACGCCGTCGCCCGCTCCGCGGGCTTCGACGCGATATAGCGCGCCTCTACAGGGGGAATCAACCGAATTCTTGCTAAAAGAACAAGATTTGCCAACTTGCTATACGAGTGCGTCACACATTTTTCTTTGAACTCTAAGGCTGCCAGAGTCTTCAAATAAGAGGAGTAGCCTTTGTTTTCACCTGACAGTTTTCAAATCTCTCAAAGGAGAGTTCTATGAGTCCCGAATGGAACAGGATTACGCCCGAGCCCACTCGAGAAGGGGAACAACAACAACCCGGTTACGCTCCGCCGCGAGCGGGGTATGCGGAGAAGAGGGGCGGCGGCAGCAACACTGCGCTCATTGTCGTTTCAGTTCTTTTTGCCCTCGTGCTGGCAGGATTGTTCTATTACTGGAACCAGCATGACGTTGAGTTGAGGAAAGAACTCGCCGCCAACAATGAGTTGATCATCAAACGCCTGGACGACTCCGACACTCGGCTGGCAAAGCTGCAGTCCCAACTCACCGTCACGCAAGAGCACGTGGGTGTGACGCAGCGCGATCTGGATCGCGCCCGCAGTTTGGCTGCACGGCTGAAATCAGAACAGGAAAGTAATGTCCGCAAGCTCTCCGAGGAACTCTCACAGAAGGCAAACACCCAGGAAGTAACCAGCTTAAAGGAAGCGACCACGGCTCAGATCGGCGACGTGTCCCAGAACGTCGGCGCGGTCAAAACTGAGGTGGGAGCAGTCAAGCAGGATTTAGGCGCGGCCAAGGCGGACCTGGATCGAACCAGAAAAGACCTGGCAAACTTGAATCTTATGGTCGACCAGCATGGCAAGCTCATTGCTACCAATGCAGAGGGCCTGGAAACCTTGCGCATGAAAGGCGAGCGAGAGTACTTTGAGTTTGCGCTGAGCAAGCGGGAGAAGGTAAAACCGGTCGGCGACATTCGTATCGAGCTGCGCGACACCGATTCCAAGAAGCATCGGGCCGACATCCGAATTTACATCAACGACACCAAAGTGGACAAAAACCGCATCTACGTCAACGAGCCGGTTCACGTCAGACAGGGGCGCGAAGGACTGGACTATGAAGTGGTCGTTAATAATGTTCAGAAGGATCAAATCCGCGGTTATTTGAGCGTCCCAAAGAACCGCGCTCTGGCGGTTAGTGGCCCCAAGCCGTGAGGGCTCTCACCTTGCAGCTTTTAGTGTGAGCTATAAGCTATCTAAACGGATTAGGGCGCTGAGGAAGAGTAGCTGAGAGCAAGCAACCAAACTAGCAGCTTCCTCGAAAAGGAGCCAAAGGGCTTTATGAAGGCGATCAACCAACCTGGCACAGACTCCCGTACCGGGAACCGACAGGCCGATTTACATTACGGCAATATCCATACTTTCGTCATTTTCGTCCCGGCACTTTTTGCCGTTTCGCTACTGGCAGTGGTCTTTCACCATCAGCGCCTGGATGAGGAAATACAACACGAAGTAATGACCACTCGAACTGTGTTAACCCAATCTCAGAACGCTTCGCGAGCGCAGTTGCTCAAGCTGCAATCGGAGCTGGCGGCAGCCGAGCGTCGACTGGCGACGACTCAGTTGGAACTGGACGGGGTACGGTCGCTGGCTGAACAACGGGGCGCAAAGCAAGAACGAAATAGCCAAAGGCACGTCGCACAGATTTCACAAGAAACCAATTCCCGGGAGCTGCGCATTTTGCAGCGACACGCGTCAGCGCAAATTGGCTCAGCGTTTCAAAATGCCGGATCGGTAAAAACCGATACGTCGCGGCTAAAAGTTGAACCGGATAACATCAGCCGTAATCTGGCACAGGTGGGCGGGTTAGTTGAAGAACGCGGAAAATTGATTGCCACTAATGATCAGGGGATCCAGGCGCTGAGACGCGGAGGCGGCAAGGACTATTTTGTGTTCGCCATCAACAAGCATGGTAAAGCACAGCCTGTTCGCGACGTTATAGTGGAGCTCCACGACACCGATTCGAAGAGAGATCGAGCCGATATCCGAATTCAATTGAACGACACGAAATTGGAAAAGAACAAGGTTCGTGTCAATGATCCGATAGAATTGGCGGCCGGCCCAGATGGACCGGTTTACGAAATAGTCGTCAACCAGGTTTTCAAAGATAATATCCGTGGCTACGTGAGCGTCGCCGGCGGCAGGCCGCTGCCGGATACCGCCAAACAGTTTTAGGTTGGGTTTGTCTACGTCGGACAGAGGTTTTCAAACACAAATCGTTCTAGGAGGATTCAATGCGCAAAAATCATACGATCACTCTGATTCTCATTGCATTCTTGTTGTCAGTCTGGCCAGCATCCAGCGCGGCGCTCGCGGCAGATCGCGGAACTACGAAAGTTACGTTGGCGGGAAAGACAATAAAGATAGATTACGGTCGACCGGAGCTGAGAGGGCGCGACGTCATGACAATGGCCGCCCCGGGGACTGTTTGGCGAATGGGAATGGACGCAGCTACGCAGCTAGAGACTGCCGCTACGCTGAAGTCCGACGGCCTGACCGTGAAACCGGGCAAATACACTCTATTTGCGAAGAAGGTCAGCGCCGATGAGTGGCGATTGATCGTTAACAAGAAAACAGGAATCTGGGGTACAGACCATGACGCCAGCGCCGATGTCGGGTCGACGCCGCTGAAGAGCTCAGAACTGAAGAATGCCGTCGAGACGTTTACTATTACGCTCTCCGGTTCTGGAAGCAAAGGTGCTCTGGAAATTCAATGGGGGACGCGCAAGCTCTCCACTACGTTTACCGCGGAATAGGACTAGTCCGCTGCATTTTACCCAGCATTTGTAGAAATCGCCCTACCGGCGCCCTGGGAGCGCGCCTGTGGTGCGTTTGTGTGCGCCTACGGCGCACTCTGGAGTTTCTACATTCTCTCACGCTGCAGTGGCGCTAAAAGGCGGTGCTTCGTCCGCGAAGCGGACGCATAGCAGTAGCCGGGGGTGCCCACGCGCGAAGCGCGAGGCACCCCCGGTCTGCCGTCCCCCATATCGCCCGGACCGCGCAAGCGGTCCCATTAGGTTCGGCGTCGACGCGTCCGTCCCAGGTGATGTTTTTGTCTTGTGAGATAAGGAAATGTAGGTGCTCTTGAACCCCGTTGGCTTCAACGCAGGGTCTGGGGAGGAATTTGCGAAGAAAAAACGAGGAAAATGGGACCGCTAGCGCGGTCCGATTATTTTCTGAATCGCCGACCGGGGGTGCCTCGCGCTCTGCGCGCGTCGGCACCCCGGCTACTGCTATTGGTCCGCTTCGCGGACGTGGAAAGCCACAGGCTTTCCCTGTGCGCCTACGGCGCACTCTGAGGATTGGACTTTGAACGACGGCGCGGCTTCAGCCCGGGAGACCGAAGGCCTCACAGGCCATAGCCAGACGTAAGCCAAGCGCCACGTCCGGTAGGTGACAACATTAAATTTGTTCCGACCCCGGTAGCGGTCGTACCCCTCAGTCCCAGATGTATCGTGGTGCGTCTCCACGAGCTATGCAGGGGCGCCACGCTCCTTCCCAATTTTTTGATATATTGTTGTTTTCCGGAAGAAGGAAGGCCGAATGAATCCAATTGCCTCCAGCCATCCAAACAGTTTTGGCGCGCGCGCGACGCTTCGTGTCAAAGACCAGAGCTATGAGATTTTCCGCCTGGATGCGGCGGAAAAATCCTTGGGCATCGATCTTACGCGCATGCCCTTCTCCATGAAGATCCTATTGGAAAATTTACTGCGTAATGAAGATGGCCAGTCTGTAAAACGAGAAGATGTGGAGGCGGTGGCGAGTTGGAGTCCGGCTGCAAAGCCGAGCAAAGAGATTTCGTTTCACCCGGCCCGCGTCCTGCTCCAGGACTTTACCGGGGTGCCCGCCGTGGTCGACTTGGCGGCAATGCGCGATGCCATGGTACACCTGGGGGGGGATCCTCGGAAAATAAATCCGCTGCAGCCTGCAGACCTGGTGATCGACCATTCAGTACAAGTGGACTATTACGGTTCGTCGAGCGCTTTCCGCTTGAATGCAGAAATGGAATTGAACCGTAATCGCGAACGCTACGAATTTCTCAGATGGGGTCAGACCTCGCTCAAAAACTTTCGGGTCGTACCGCCCGACACGGGAATAGTCCACCAGGTGAACCTCGAATACCTCGCTTCGGTCATATTCCGGTCCAATCAGAATGGCCTCGTGTCGGCCTACCCGGATACCCTGGTGGGGACCGATTCGCATACCACGATGATCAACGGGCTCGGCGTCGTGGGATGGGGCGTGGGGGGCATTGAAGCGGAAGCCGCCATGTTGGGCCAGCCGATCTCGATGCTCATACCGGAAGTGGTGGGTTTTCGCCTGAGCGGTTCACTTCCGGTGGGAACCACTGCAACTGACTTGGTGCTGACTGTTACCCAGATGCTGCGGAAGAAAGGCGTAGTGGGAAAGTTCGTAGAGTTTTACGGGCCGGGAGTCTCCAGCTTGAAACTGGCCGATCGCGCCACGATCGCCAACATGGCGCCCGAGTATGGCGCCACGATCGGCCTCTTCCCGGTAGATGCCGAAACCCTGGATTATCTCCTTTTCACCGGACGAGATCGGGCTCTGGTCGAGTTAGTCCGCGAGTATTATGTCGCGCAGCAAATCTTTCACACTCCACAAGCTCCAGAGCCACATTTTTCGGATGCTTTGGAACTGGATTTGGAGACGGTCGAGCCCAGTCTGGCCGGACCGAAGCGTCCCCAGGACCGAGTGCCGCTAAAAGAATCCAAGCAAATGTTTCTCGAGGAGCTCCGGTCGACGCAAGAAGGAGCCGCTGACAAACCGGCCAAGCAAACAGTGAACCGCTGGACCGGCGAAGGGGGCACACCGTGCCCGACGGTTGCAGCAAGCAGTGTTGCCGTCTTGGAGGAGGTGGACTACTCCGGTTCTGTCGCAGTTGAATACAACGGCAAAACATTTACGTTGCAACATGGATCAGTCGTGATTGCCGCCATCACCAGTTGCACTAACACGTCGAACCCTTCGGTAATGATCGGCGCCGGCCTGCTCGCAAGAAACGCTCACCAACTGGGCCTGACTGCGCAGCCATGGGTCAAGACCAGTTTGGCTCCGGGCTCTAAAGTAGTGAGCGACTATCTGCAGGCCTCCGGTCTGGTCCGCGACCTCGACGCAATCGGGTTCTATCTGGTGGGCTATGGTTGCACAACCTGCATCGGCAACAGCGGCCCGGTGCCCGAACCGATTGCGAACGCAATCGAGCGCGGCAAACTGGTGGTGGTTTCGGTTTTGAGCGGCAATCGCAATTTTGAAGGACGCATCAACCCCCATGCGCGCTTTAACTATCTCGCGTCGCCGCCACTGGTGGTGGCCTACGCCATCGCCGGCAAAATGGATATTGATCTTCACAATGAGCCGCTGGGAACGTCAAAAACGGGAAAACCGGTCTTTCTGAAAGACATCTGGCCCGCTCCCGAAGAGATCCAGCAAGTGATGCAGCAGGCGCTGCGTAGCGAAATGTTTTCCAAACAGTATTCCAATGTGTTCGAAGGAGATCAGCTTTGGAAATCGATGCGCATACCCCAGGGAGATCGCTTTGAATGGAAGAGTGACTCCACCTACATCAAAAGCCCGCCCTTCTTCGAAGATATGACGCTGCAGCCTCCGCTGCTGACCGACATCGGGGATGCGTGTGTCTTGGCTTTGCTGGGGGATTCTGTGACCACCGATCACATCTCTCCCGCCGGGTCGATTCCAGTTAAAAGTCCAGCCGGGCAATACCTGATCGAGCGCGGTGTCGAACCAAAGGATTTCAATTCTTACGGAGCGCGCCGCGGAAATCACGAGGTGATGATGCGCGGCACGTTCGCCAATATCCGCCTGCGAAATTTACTTGCGCCCGGAACCGAAGGAGGCTGGACAAAGCATTTGCCCGATGGCCAGGTCATGACGATTTATGACGCCGCCATCAAGTACCAACGGGAGGAAGTTCCTCTGATTGTGATCGCGGGTAAAGAATACGGCACCGGTTCTTCGCGTGATTGGGCCGCCAAGGGTACCCGGCTGCTGGGAGTCAAGGCCGTAATTGCGGAGAGCTTTGAACGCATTCACCGCAGCAACCTGGTGGGAATGGGCGTCCTGCCACTCCAATTCTTGAATGGAGAAAACCGCGAGACGCTCGGCCTCACAGGACTGGAATCCTATTCCATCGAGCAGATCGCCTCCGGGATAGTCCCGGGCGGAAAATACAAAGTGCGCGTCCTGTCAGATGACGGCGATAGAAAAACATTCTCCGTTGTCGCGCGTGTGGATACGCCCGAAGAAGCGACCTACTACCTGCATGGCGGGATTCTGCAGTACGTCTTGCGGCAATTAATGCATGCTTAGGTTCCGGGGCCGGACTGGATTCCGGACTCCAAGTTTCAAGTTTGAAGGTTCAAGCTCCGCGTTCGGAAGCTCCGAATTCCAATCTAGGTCGATGTCCGCGCCGCCTTGTCCGCGAAGCGGACGAATAGCAGTAGCCGGGGGTGCTGACGCGCGACGCGCGAGGCACCCCCGGTCAGCGATCCCCAATACCGCCCGGACCGCGCGAGCGGTCGCATTACGTTCGTCAGACAATTAGATTGCCGAAGAATTTGGAAGAAAAGATAGGTAATAAACAGTGCCCATGAATAAAAGCGAAAAAGTTGCGCTTGTGACCGGTGCTGGCAGCGGCATCGGAATGGCTTGTGCTCGTTTGTTCTCCAAAAATGGTTTCTGCATAGCCGCCACCGCGCGCCGGAGAGACTCATTAAAAACGCTCGAGCAGGAGAGCGCCAACGTCAAAGCGTTCCACGCTGATCTGCTTCAGATAGAACAGGTGCAACACCTTGTCGACGACGTAATCAGCACGCTCGGACGCCTCGACGTTCTGGTCAATGCCGCCGGAATCATCCGCACGGGCAGCATTGAAAACACCTCGCTTCAAGTGTGGGACGAAATGATGCAGATCAACGTGCGCGCTATCTTCTGGCTGATGCAAAAGGCGGTGCCGCACTTGGAGAAGACTCGCGGCAACATAGTGAGTGTTTCCAGCGTCAATGGCCTGCGCTCATTTCCGGGCGTACTTGCGTACTGTGTCAGTAAAGCCGCACTCGACCAACTTACACGATGCAGCGCGCTGGAATTAGCCGCAAAAGGGATCCGAGTCAACGCTGTCAACCCGGGCGTAACCCGTACCAACCTGCACCGATCGGGTGGCATGGAGGAAGGTCAATACGCTGCCTTTCTGGAGCGAAGCAAAACAACGCACCCGCTCGGACGCGTAGGGCAACCGGAAGAAATCGCGGAATTGATTTTCTTTTTGGCCTCGGAGAAAGCGGGATGGATCACCGGCGCTACATATAGCATCGATGGCGGAAGAGCGCTGACCTGCGCCCGGTAAATTCAAAGTCGCAAGTCGCAGGTCGAGGGTCGCAGGTCGAAGCCAGGGATTGGGCGTGACTGGCAAGGCTGTCAAGAACATCCGAAGTCAGAGGTCAAGACTTGACGCAGTAGGGGCCTTCGACTTTCGACCTGCGACCTGCGACTTGATTTCATATGCACGTTTCCGAAGAGCGCTTCCGAGAGCTGGTTCAGCGAGCTATCGACTCGCTTCCGCCAGAATTTCATTCCAAATTGGAAAACGTCGAAGTGATCGTGGAACAGGAACCGGCTCCGGAACATCAAGGAGCCTTCCGGGGAATGCTTTTGGGTTTGTATCACGGCGTACCCAAGTCGAAACGCTCCACGTTCATGCCTTTCATTCCGCCCGATGTGATTTTTTTGTTTCAGAGGAATATCCAGCGCATCTGCCGCACTGAGGAACAACTCGAGCGCCAGGTCCGTGCCACGCTGCAGCACGAGATCGGGCACCATTTTGGAATGAGCGAAGACGACTTACGAGATGTCTGAATCAAGCAGTCGGCAGGTGATCAACTCGTCAGATTCTTCCAGCCTTCGCGGAAGCTGTGAAAAAATACTGAGCCGCGCGCGCAAGCAAGCGGACCCTCCCAGTAGCGATTCTCCACCCGCTAGACCGACAGAATCGATAGTTCTGTTCGAGTTTCGCCCCGAATCGACGCAAGTTATATCGCTCTGGTGGAGAATCGCTGCATCGAGGGTCCGCTTGTTTACGCGCGCGGCTCGGATTTGAGCAACACGGGCTCACGCCCTGGGCTACAATTCTTGGCGCGAGAAAAGTGACCGACGACAACTTACTCCCCAAACAACTCGAACAAGACGTCGAGGTCATAGTCCAGACACCACGGCGGGCCGCGCCTATTCCCGCCACACGACGCATCTTCAGCGCCCTTACGAGCTTCAATTACCGGTTAATTTTTTTCGGATCGCTGTTGTCCAATATCGGCACCTGGATTCAACGGGTGGCACAAAGTTGGCTGGTACTCAGCTTAAGCAATTCCGCCTTTTACCTGGGACTGGATGCCTTCGCTAATGATTTCCCATTGCTCTTGTTCTCGCTTCTGGGTGGCGTGGCTGCCGATCGGATGGATCGCAAGCGGCTGCTGGCTTGGGCGCAGGCAGCGCAACTTGTCTTGGCGGGAGTGCTTGGCATCGTGACATATGCGGGCTCGGTTCGTGTCTGGCACATCATCACCATTTCCTTTTTGTTCGGCTGTGTCCAAGCAATTAGCGTTCCCACATATCTTTCCTTCATGCCCACCCTGGTGCAGCGGCAGGAACTCCCCAGCGCCCTGGCCCTGAACAGTATGCAATTCAACGTAAGCCGGATAGTCGGTCCTGCCATCGCAGGGGTTCTGTTGTTGCACGGCGGCGCTGCTTCCTGCTTTTTACTGAACTCCATCAGCTTCCTGGCTGTAATCATCAGCTTGACATGGATGCGGCATGTCCAGACACGTTTGCACACGCACGCATCGGTAGGGCGAAGCCTGCTGCAGGGCGCCGAGTACGTGCGGCGTCATCGAATTCTGCTGTACTATCTTCTGTCGGTCTTCATCTTTTCGTTTGGAGCTTCTCCGCTCGTCACGTTGCTGCCTCTTTTTGCGCGCGACATTCTTCACGCCGGAGCGCCCGGATTCAGCCAACTGTTATCTCTGTTCGGAACAGGCGCCGTGATCGGCGCGCTGTGCGTCGCGGGTGCTGCCGACCTGAGAAGAAAAGTGGACCGAGTTCTGGTGACGATCTCTATTTTCGGATTGTGCACCTTCGCCTTCGCATTATCGCGAAGCCTGGCGATGTCATCAGCAATCGCGTTCATTGCCGGAGCAAGCATCATTGCATCCAACGTGATGCTGAACACTATGGTTCAGAACGAATCTCCTGGGCCGCTGCGCGGCCGAATCATGAGCATGTACGGCCTGGCTTTTCGGGGAGGAATGCCGTTGGGCAATCTGATGAGCGGATCCATCGCTCAGCGCTGGGGAGGCCCCAGCGCAGTGATAGTTCAGGGCATGATTTTGATTTCTTATACAGGGATCTTCGCTTTGTTTTTCAGGAGGCGGTTTCAGAACGCAAGAAATATGGCCGCAAATGGACGCGGATAAATGCGAGGGTTGGGGGCTGAAGCTTGAAGTATGAAGACTGAAACACGTAAGAACACTCTGCCGTCTTGACGAGTCTTCACACTTCAAGCTTTAGCCCGCTCTCTGTGCTAGCTTTGTGCTCTCTGTGCCTTTGTGGTGAACGTTTTTGAATAATCCGGGCTAGTACACTGTAACAGAAGGAATTGGTACCGTTTAGTGGTACACGGAGAACACAGATTAACGAATGTCCGCGCTCCCCACCTCTGATCTCCAGGCCCTGACTCCAGCCCCCGCCCCGAGCACCTGACCCCTAGCCTATAGCCTAGCCCCTAACCTAACTCCCAGCCCTCGACCCCATTTACCTAGATATTGCCGCCAGCATCTTTCTGATGCCCTCAACCGCCTCGGGCGCCTGAGACGCGAGCCATTTCTCATATCTGGCTGCGACCGACTCTAGATTCTTAAACACCAGCGGATTCTTCCTATCGGCTCTCACTTCTGGAACCAGGTGCTTGATTCTTTCCCACACTGCGAAATGTTCGCTGGCGTTCTCGAAAAAGAGTTTTTCATCGAGTGCCCCGTTGTTGACCAGCGAGGCAGCCATTTCCCAATACGTAGTCACTTGGCGAAATAAGGCGGCTTCATCACTTTGCCTGGGGTACTTAGAATAGAACTCTTCCAGGTTCTTGGCCGAGAACTGACCAATCAAGAACGCTCTGGCTTTACGCATCCGTTCTTCGCGTCGCAAATCATAGAGTTTTAGCAGTAGATCGGCGTCATAATACGTGGCCATGTTTCCCTCCTCTTAGCCCGGTAATTCATCTACTTTATTACTTTCATGCGTATCTCAATCTGCTGGATTGGCCTCTCGCCGTTTAACGGCGCGGAGGCTATTGCATCGACTACATCTATTCCCGAGACAACCTGACCAAACACCGAGTACTTGCCGTCGAGTTGAGGTTGCGGCTCGAGCACGATAAAAAAAGAGTCCATTCCACTGTCGGGGTCGGCGGTGCGAGCCATCGAAACCGCACCCCGAACGTGTAGCCTGCTGTTGAATTCCGCCTTCAGGCTCTTCAACAGCGGGGCATACCTTTGCGGAACCGGCTCGCGGCGGGAAGAGATCGATCCACCCTGAATTACGAATCTGGGAACCACGCGATGGAAAGTGGTCCCGTCGTACAGTCCCAGTTGCGCAAAGCGCAGGAATTGCCGGACGTGTTCGGGCGCCACCTCGGGAAACAATGCGACCTCAATATTGCCCAGGCTGGTTGCAATCACCACGCGATATTTGGCCATCTCTTCGGGTGTCGCCGCCGCAAATGGAATGGGTTCGGGCTTGGGGCGATCGCGCAGGTAGGTTTTTGCGATCTCGACGCGCGGCTCGATCCGCTGCTCGTTGTCAGTGGGAAGCTGGGAAATCTTCTCCACCACTTCCATTCCTTCCACTACGCGCCCGAATGCCGTGAATTGTCCATCCAGTTGCTTCTGATCCGTAACGCATATGAAAAATTGCGACCCGGCGCTGTCAGGGTTTCCGGGAATCAACACGCCCGACACTGTTCCGCGCACATGGGATAACTGGTTCGGCTCTCGCTTCAGTTCATTTAACCCCCCGGTGCCGTAAAGGTCTCTCTTTTTGGGATCGCGTGACAGCGGATCGCCACCCTGAATGATTCCCAGCGGGACGGCCCGATGGAATGTGGTGCCAACATAAAATCCGTTATCGATGCGGTCCAGGAATTTCTTCACGTAATTTGGAGCAGCGCCGGGAAAGACTTCCATTACGATTATGCCCGTGGATGTCTCCAGCACAACCTGCTGCGCGGCCGGAGCGGGGAGCTGCTGCGCCTGACTTTGCACGAAAGCCCAAAGACACAAAGAAGCGAAACTGACTACGCTTCTATCACGGAGGCTTAGTGTGTTTCTGTCGAGGTTAGACGGCAAAGAGCTATTCCAAATCATAAACAATGCCCATTATTCTAAAGCGATCGGACAGGGACACGGGGACCCGAAAGGACTGCTCGATTGTCACTATGATGTTGCTGATAAAAGAACTTTTCTCCCCGTGTTCCCAGTGTTCCCCCTGGTTTAATTTTTTGAAACGGATGCGAAGCGCCGCGCAGAGGTTTTATCCAACCTAATTATTCGTGGCGACGCGGATGCACGTAAATGTACTGATCACGCCAGTTTCAGCTCTCGCACCGCTCTTCCGGCAGCGCGTAAATTGGCAAGCTTCATCTCTGAATATTTACGCGACAGAATCACTCCGTGCGCGCCGCCATTGAAGGCGGCTTTCACGGCTTGATAGACATCCTCGGGTTCTGTCTTCTTGTCGTTCTGCCCGGTGGGAATGTCAATATCGATTCCTGGCCAGATCTTCACATTCGGACCCACTCCCGCGACAGCACGTCGCGTCTCGCGCAACACGTAATCGGCACTAAGTCCTTCCCGGAAGATTCGATCGAGCGACTTTTCATTTGGATACTGCTGTACGCGAAAAGTAAATTCCAGCGTCTGCTCGGGCGTCAGGTCGGCAAATAGCGTGGAGTTGACATTGCGCACATACTGCGCCATGCGAGGACCGCCGCAGTTGTTGTACATTACTACCTTCAAATAGTCCGAGTACTTGCTAAACTCCGCATAATCCTGCTCGCCCCGATAAAAGGGAGAAAAAGAGTTATTGTGCCAAAGGTGCCAACCCATCGGTTTCTCCGGCTTGAGGGAATGCGCGTGCCGGTACATGGCGCCGTAGGTATCGCGCAGCCCCTCGTCCCACAAGCGCTCCCAGGCCAATACCTCCGGGTGGTTCACCAGAGTCCGCCAAAAGGTGACAAAAGCACCGTCCGTGGGTCGCTTGCCGCCCTTCATTTCGGCGATCCAGCGTTCTATCGCCAGGAAACCCTGGCGAGCGCGCTCAGCGTTGATTCCTTCCTTGCGAGCGGCTTCCAAACAATAATTGCAGAAGCATCCCACCGTCCCGGGAGTTGCGCCGCCTCCATGGCTGGCTCCCAGCGCATTATTGAGCGGGCCCTGGCGCTCGCTCCCCCACATCAATCCATCCACGTCATACGACCGTAGATAATCCTCGACCAATCCCAACCAGAAATTTCTTGTATTGGGATTGCGCATGCAGGTGCGCATCGTCGGCTTGCCGTGCAAATCGATCTCGAGCGCTTTGTCCAGACCGGGAACGTCTTTCCTAAACACATCCTCAAACCAGCAGATCACTTTCATGTTGCGGCGGTGCGACGCCGGCAGCACATCAGCGATGACATCATAATTGGGGTGATCGGGAGCCTTTTCCGGCTTGATGCTGGTATTACGATAGTACGCCGGATGGGGCGTCGCGAAATTTCCGCCATGAAAATTGTCATCGTATTCCTGCTTGCCGTGATCAGGAAGCGGCTGGGGGCGCGGCTGGCGCCCGGCAATTCCCCGGCCGTATGTGAAGGTCGCCAGAAATAGCGTGTTGACGCCTGCCATTTCTTGGAATCCATCGAGGACCTTTTCGGTCCCTTCATCCACAAACGAGATAGCGCCGACCTGGATGCCGATCACAGCTTGGGATTTTTGAGCCCTTGCGGTGGAAAGACCGCCCAACGTGGCGCCTGCAACAGCCAGTGCAGATTTCTCAAAAAATCTTCTTCGATTTAGCATGTCGTGACTTCCTTTCGCGTAAACACAACGGACTACCGACAACTGACCACGGACCAATCTATTTCAGCTTAAACACAAAGATCCCATGCCCCACGCCCGCCGGTTCATCGTTGCGCGCTGATTGGAACGCAAACCATTTGCCATCGGGGCTGACAACGGGATTGGAAGCCTTGTAACCTTCGTAATCGCCCCAATGAGTCATGCGCATGAAATCCGTACTGTTCGGTTCCAGCCTCAATCTCCACAAATCAATATACTTTGAATTCTGGCGATCCGGTCCCTGCTCCCGGCTCGACTCCACCAGTGTGTATTTCCCATCCGGATAGATCCCCTCCACTTCATTGTACTCATCGGAAATCTTCAGATAGACCGTGACCTTCCCGGTTGAAAGATCGATGCCCAAAACGTCGGCATAATGAGGCTGGCGATAACAGGTGTAGATCAGCTCATTGTCATCGTTGCGAAAATCCTGTGCTTCCAACGTGCACTCAGGCGTTCGGGCGCGAGTCAGCTCTTTCTTGTTCGCCAGGGCGGGCACGCCGTCTTTGTAGATGACATCGGCTGCGTACATGACCGATTCGCCCTGCGCGATTTGATCGGGATACTGTCCGTGAGTGTTCGCCCAGGCGATCTTCATACGAGAGCGGGAGGTGGCTACTCCTTCGGAGATCTTCTGATTCAGCGCAACCGGCGGGCTTTTCAAATCGGCCTTCATCACCCACATCTCCTGATCACGCGCGCGCGTGTTGTGAATATCCGTGAATTTTCTGGCGCCGATCAGAAAATAGTCGCCATTGGAAAGATAGTGCACTCGAAGAAATCCTTCATGGTGGAAGTGACCTGTCAGCAGCCGGATCAGTTTGGTCTGAGGATCGCTCTCAAAAGCATCGCCGTAGCTCTTCCCCATAAAAGCGATGCGTTTGCCGTCGGGAGAATAGACGGCGCGCTCGCCAAAGCCGGTCAACCGGGTAATGTGGGAAGGCAGATTCTTTTCCGGGTTGCCTTTCTTTTTGGCTTGACCGGAAAGCTGCAGGTAAAAAAGGCCGGGTATCGCTAGAAAAAAAATCCCCTTTACGATTGCGGGCATAGACCATTTCTTCATCAGAGTCCCCCTTTTTAATCTCTTTCGCACTCCCTTGGCTCGATCTCGCGGTCACCTGGCCTGCATTATTCACAAATATTCACCGCAGAGGCGCAAAGAGCGCAAAGATAACGCGGAGAACGGGGCTGAAGCTTGGAGTATGAAGACTCATCAAGAGGGTACATCCCGTTGTTAAATGCTCCGGTCTTCATACTCCAAGCTTCAGCCCCATTCTCCGCGTTACCTCTGTGTTCTCCGCGCCTCCGCGGTGAATATTTGCGAATAATGCGAGAAGCCATGAGAAATCGGCTCAACTCTTTACGTCAACGCCACAACTTCATAATCGACCACCGATGGAATCTCAAAGCGCACTGTTTGCTCGATCTGGCGGAACGGCAAGGCGCGGCCGGCGCGCAGAGCGCGCACGCTGCGAACCCTCTTTCCGGAAGCAACATCGAATTCAACCTTCTGCAGGCCGATGGAGTAGAAGTTTCTTACAAAACCGCGCGTCATGTTCGGATTGGTGTAATTGACAATGTGCAAGGCGTATCCATTCTCTGTCTCCCATGCGAATGTCTCGACGATCCCTTCGCCCTCCACTCTTGCCGGCTGGCGCGCTCCTCCCTGCAGCCAACGGATGGTGTTGCGGATCAGCTGGCCCAAATCCGTGTTGCCGGATCGCCAGAATGTGCGGTCGATATCACCGGCGAAATAGGCGATGCGTGAAGTTCCCTTCTCTCGGAATACGGCCGCGGGTTGATCGGTGCGAGGCGTCCGTGGGAAAACCATCTCAGGTGGAAATGCGGGATAGTAGGGCACCACGCTCAGCACCAGCGGCGATGCTTCGCGCGCGCGGATCGGGAGGCGGTTCTCCGGCCCGGGCAACAAGGTGGTCCCGTCAAATCCGCTGGTGATCGCATTTCGCTGTTCAATGCGCATGTAGCTGTTGCCGTGTGGGCCGATAGGCTCGCCCGCGACACTGGCGCCAAATAAATCTGCCAGCGCAAAATCGGATTGCGCATCTCCCCATTGGCTGTAGCGCGAAGTTTCAAACGTCGCCAGCACCGAACCACCTGCCGATGCATACTGGCGAATCTGCCTGCACTCCTCTTCAGCCAGGTACGCCGCATTGGGTATCAGTAATGCGCGGTATTTCTTGAGAGCTTCCGACGCGAGGTTCTCTTGGTGCACAAAATCAAAAACGAAGCGCCCTTCCAGGAGCGCATAGTAGAGCCCCTGCAGGTAATCAGCCGTCTGGCTGCGCTCAGAACCCTTCCAGCTTCCCGGCCCCGAGCCGGATTTGTAAAAAGCGATCGTTTGCTGCGGATACAAGACGGCGAGGTCAGCGATCGACCGCTTATTTCGAAAGTGAGCCTCATTGGCGGCCAGCCAGTTGAAAAACGAGCGACCGACTTGGCGCCAGCGATTATCTTCCGGCGAGCCTCCCAGCCAGTGAAACCATGGCACCATACCACTGGCCGTTGTTTGCGCCATCCAAAGAGCCGCTTCCGCCGGAGACTTGGCGACATGACGCCAAGTCGGCTGGCTGTTGCTGTAGGCGCCGGTAACGTTGGTAATGGTCCGGCCCTTCATCACCGACTGCGCCACGCGCCCCTGCTGCGCGCAATCCCAAATTGGTGTATCCCCCGACCGCCCCTGGTGATCGGCATTGAACCACCCCGCTACTTCGCTCAAGCGCTTGACGTTTTTGACCGTGCGGATGCCGCCTCCCAGATTGCCCACATAAACAGAATCAGCCTTCTTTTCCTTGGCCACAGCGTCCCATTGCTTCCACACCTGAAGAACCCGATCCATGTACGCGTCGTAGTATTTTCGGTAAAGCAGGCTGGTGGCGTCGGTCTGCTCCGGCGGGGTTCCTCCCACTTTCTCTCGAAACACTGTTTGGCAGTTCTCACAATAGCAAACGGTCAAAGGCCCGGTGCTGGGCCAGCCATTGGTGAAAAAGGCGTCAACCGGATAGTGCCGGTTGATCTCGCGATAAATGGCCGGCATCTGCTCCGAAAAGTACGTGCTGAACATACAGGTTTTGTACAACCAGGGCGACTCGCCATGGCGGCGCGGCGCGCCGTCTCGATTGCGCTCGAACCATTCCTGATGCGCGCGGAGCGCTTCTTCGTAGGCGTAATTGCAATCCATGCGCGCCACCACGCGAATTCCCCGCTTCTTCACCGCGGCGACCATCTCGCCAAATAAATCCCGCGAGCCCAAGAACTGGCTTCGATGATGATAAGGAATCTCAGTGGGGTAAAAGGCCACAATACCGCCGCCGTTCAACAGCACGGCATTCACCTTGAGTGATGCCCAGTAGTCGGCCCAAGCCTCTGCATTTAGGGTAAGCGGATCCTGTTCGTTGAAGTTGATCTGCCCGCAGCGACGCATGCGCAGGTACCAGGGAGTTTCCCTGCCTGCCGTGTCCTGCGATTGCGACATTACGGCTGCGGCAACACCGAAACCTGTGGCTTCGATGAATTCTCTCCGGGTTATGCTGTTGGCCATGGATGGATCTCCTGCTGTCTTGCGTAATGATCGGCGGCTGTCGGCTTGCTGCCGCCACCCACAGAGCCGCGACCGGAAGGAAGCGGCGCGCCAGATTGAGTCATCACCATCAGGCTCGCAAAATCGGAACGTCCCGCATCGTTGTCGCAGTAACTCTGCGTTGGTGTAGTCGCAAAGTGTCACATCGGCGCGCCGCTTCCTTCCGGTCGCAGCTCTGTTGTTGCCAGCGTGAACGCTGCCACACACCGACCTGACCTGCGCGCGACACACATATCCGTGCATGCCAAAGCGTGCTCGTGCACGTGCTCGTAGACGTTGACGGTTTTTCTAAACGCCGGGTCGCGCAAAACCTCCCAAACCTTTCAAAACGGCGCCGGCACGCCCAGTTCCCTTCCCAACACGAGAAGCTCTTCCTTCAACACCGCATTTACAGGAATGCCCTGTGATCTGCGGCGCTGCTCGGTTTCATATTCAATTTCACCCGGGACGTAAATGCGATCTACGCCTTGGGCGCGGGGGCAAGAATGCATCAGATCGATGATTCCATCGACACGCGGTCGAAATTCATCGATCGGAATAAAAGCATCCACGCGCACTGCACCGCACATATGCGCCGAGTGCGTCGGAGCATCGATCTGCTTGTACATCTGCCCCACATGCGTTGAGAAGCCGCCCCCGGAAAGCACTCCGGTGAGAAGATCGATCAGCAGGCTGAGTCCGTATCCCTTGTATCCGCCTGAAGGCTGGATCAGCCCCTGGGCGGCGGCATCAGGATCATCGGTGGGAAGGCCGTTTTTGTCCAGCGCCCAGGTTGTTGGAATCCTCTTCTTTTCCTGCTGCGCCAGGAAGATCTTCCCCCGGGCAACTGCTCCAGTTGCCATGTCGAGCACAATGGGGCGATATTTCCCTGCGGGAATGGCAACGGCAAGCGGATTGTTGCCGAGGCGTGCCTCGCGTCCACCGCTGGGCGCCATAGTTGGACTTGCATTGGTAGCCGCAAAACCGATCATGGAATGATCCATCGCCATCATGGCGAAGAACGCTGCGGCGCCGAAATGATTACTGTTCTTCACATCGACCCACCCGATGCCGCTCTCGCCGGCTTTGGTAATCGCTAACCTCATCGCCGCAAGGCCGGCTACTTGCCCCACGCCGTTGTCGGCATCGATTACCGCACAGGTCCCGCCTTCTCGCACCACCTTTGGAATGGCTCTTGGATTGGTCCCCCCCAGACGCAGACGATCGATATAAATCTTCAGGCGAATGACACCATGAGAATCCACGCCACGCAGATTGGCAAAAATCAAATTATCGGCGGTAACGCGCGCATCCTCCTCGCTCAGCCCAAGTGTCAGAAAGCAAGCGACGCAAAATGTGTTCAAGGCAGTGTGGGGAACTAGGAAGTCGGTCATTGGTCAACAGTCATCGGTCATAATCAGTCATCAGTCATCGGTTATCGGTTATCGGTCATCGGTCCAAAGTCGAAAGTCCAAGGTCGAAAGTTCGAGTCCAAAGTTCAATGTCGAAGGTCGAAAGTCGAAACCTGAAGGAATTCTTCCGAAGTTGCAACATCGACAGAGCCCGGAGCGTAAGCGACGGGTCCCGCCAGAGTAACAACGTCCGCCAGAGGAAGGTTTGGATCGCCTACTTGCTCTGGCAGGACCCGTCGCTTAGAATCTGTGAAAAAATCCGAGCCGCGACCGTTAGGGAGCGGACCCTCCGACGAGAGTCCGCTTGCTTACGCGCGCGGCTCAGTATTTTTTCACACGTTCTTATGCTCCGGGCTCTGACGTTTTCGCCGGCGCGTTTGCGGGACGCCTCGCTTACGCCTTGGACTTTCGACCTTGGACTTCAGACCCTCGACTCTACTCGACATAATCGAGCCGGCGGATTTCCGCGGCAATCGGATTTACAATTTCGTCAACAAACTTTACATGGGTCGGATGTACTCGGTAGCTCTCCAGCGCAGTGACATTTTCGAAGTCCATCACCAGCGCGCATTGAAAGACATCGTCAGCATAAATAGAAGTGCCCGCCCGCAAATTTATTACTCCCGGAATGGCTGCTAATCGCGTGCGCGCTTCGCGCAGAAGCGCTTGAGCCTGTTCGTTGGTCACCCCTGATTTGAGCTTGTAGAGAACGATGTGAGTTAGCACTTTGTCAGTTGTCCGTTGTCAGTGGTCCGTGGTCCGTTGTCAGTGGTCAGTTGTCCGCTGTCCGTTGTCCGTTGTCCGTTGTAGAGCTTTCAGCAGTCAGCTATCAGCCTTCAGCTTCGAGCCGAGATGTTGACAGCTCACCGCTGCCGAAATTCTACCGATCGCTGACGACGGACAACTGACAACGGACAACTGA
>DASYPF010000081.1:0-3888 GCA_036006905.1 Acidobacteriota bacterium | reverse complement strand
ATTCTCGACGTGCTCCAGCACGATGCTCGCGGCCTTCTCTAGGGCCGGGCCCTCTCCCAGCAATGTCCTGACTTTTTTGAGCTCCTCCGACATCTCGGACTGTCTCTGCCGATCCTGCAGGAGAGACCCGGCAAGTGACGCGAGCTGCCGTGGGGTTAGGCCATTCTGGCGCAGCTCCGGCACTACCCTCTTGCCTAGGATCAGGTTGGGCAGGCCGATGGTCAAGGAATCAATCAGGCCGAATCGCCTCAGCATCTTGACTGCCAAAAAGGTAACCGAGGAAACAGGGTAGAGAATCATCATCGGTACAGCGAGGAGCGCTGCTTCCAAGGATGCGGTCCCCGAAGCCATCAGTAACAGGTCGCTTACTCTCATGGCCTCATGGCTGTCGTCGCAAAGCAAAACGCGTGTGGAAAGGCCACGCTTTATGATTTGCTCTTCAATGTAGTCTCGATAACACGGTTCTGCCACCGGCAGCACGAACGCGATGGATTGTTTTCGCGAAAGATCCAGGGCGGCATCCAGCAACACCGGAGTGAGAGGCGCTACCTCGTGAATGCGGCTGCCCGGAAGCAACCCGACTACGGTAGCTCCGGGAGAAATGCCAAAATGGGCCCGTGATGCTGCCTTTGCGTTCGGAGAAGGCGGGACCAGATGATCGCATAGGTAGTGTCCGACATACGTGGCGTTCCTACCAGCGCGCTCGTAGACCGCCTGCTCCTCTGGAAACGAAGTCAGTATGCAATTGAAGCTGCGCGCGATCGGCCGAGCCAAGCTGCGCCAGAGCCACACCTGTGGGGGAAAATAGGAAATCGTACGAATTCCTTTCCATTTCAGCCATCGTGCCAGCAGTAAGTTGAAAACGTCATTTCCAATGAGGACCGCTGCATCGGGCCGCTGAAGTTTGACACATCTGCGGATTTTGGAAAACACGCGGGCCAAGATGAAGACAGGATAGATGGCTTCTGTAATACCGACCGAGCCCAGACGGTTGGTGTCGCAGAGAATCGTGACTCCGGCTGCCGTCATCCGGGATCCGCCCACTCCAAAGATTCTGGCCTCCGGATTCTTATCCAGAAGTGCTGCCGCCAGGTGTGCGCCGGCGATGTCGCCGGAGACCTCTCCTGCACTCATCAAAATCGTCAAAGATGGATTAGCGGTTTGCAACAGAACCTCACTGCAGCAGTGTCAGAGTTCCCACAATCCCACAGCAAAAATGGAAAAGTCAATGTAAGCAAAAGCTCCGGCACTCTCCATTATCTCTGTCAAGTTAAAGGTCGATCACTCTTGATGCTCCACAAGTCTATCTCTTCAGGCCCGTAATTACTCGTAACCTCCCCCGATTGTCGCGGGGTCTCCCTCATCCAAGCAGGGCTTCACCACCGAGTCGGCGAAACATCTGCCTGGCCCAATCCTCAAATTGTTGAGGAGCTCGAAGGCCTGACATTCCTGTCTGATCAGCAAAGGTATGGTAAATAATCCGTGCCTCAGCCACGCGCTGTCCAGACACAAGCACTTCCGATTGAACTTCGAAATCCGTTTCGCCCGGCGACCGCAAGTTAGCTTCGATTCTAAGATCCTCTCCGGGTGTGACGAATCTTCGAAATTTCGCCTTGTCGATCATGCATAGGAAGGGCCACTTGGAAAAATTGAGAGTGCTGAGGATTAGCCAACCTCCGGTCTGCACCATCGTTTCTGTCAACAACACTCCTGGTACGATGGGGAAACCGGGAAAATGATCTGCAAAGAACTCCTCCCCCTCAGAGAACGTCTCTTGCTCGCTGTGGCGCGTTTTCCCGGTTCTAACTCAAGCAGTCTGTCGATCAAAAGAAAATGCATTCTCTATGCTTCTTGACTGCGCTGCGTAGTGGTCACTTGATACTCAACATCGATCAGTTTGCCGTAAGCTGGACATCGACCTAGCAGCTGATCATGTGTCCCTGTATCAACGATTCGTCCCCGATTCATCACCACTACTAGGTCAGCGTCGACGATGGTTGCGAGGCGGTGAGCAATGATAAAAATTGTCTTTTGCCCGCGCAGGCCTCGCAGTACTTGATTGATCTTGGATTCCGAGACAGGATCGATCTGGCTGGTGGCTTCATCAAAAATCAGAATACTGGGGTCACGCAAAACCGCGCGAGCGACAGCGAGCCGTTGCTTCTGTCCCGCAGACAGGCCCCTGCCTAGTTCTCCAAGTTCAGTTTGATAATCGCGAGGAAGGTCCATTATAAATTCGTGGGCGTAAGCTGCGCCCGCCGCAGCGACGACTTTCTCAAAGGGCACCTCCGGTGCTCCGTAAGCAATATTTTGTGCAATGGTTCCTTGAAACAGTGCGTTCTCCTGGGGAACAAGCGCAATTTGTTGTCGCAGACTGGACAGGCTTACGCGGGCGATGTCGATCCCGTCAATCATCACCTGGCCGCTCGCGGGCTCAAACAACCGTGGCAGGAGGCTAATCAGAGTGGTCTTACCGGCGCCGTTGGGCCCGACAATTGCGACTGTCTGACCGTATCGGACTGTCAGGGTTAGACCTCGGATGGCGGCTTGGTCACGCCCCGGATACCAAAAGCTGACACTTTGAAAGGTTATGTTTCGGCAGTGTCGCGGCAGCAGCGGCACTTCGGAGCGGTCAACCCGCTCGTTGGGGAGCTCGATCACCTCCATTAGCCGCGCCGCAGCGGCGCCGGCTTCAGCCAATTCCTGGCTAAGCCTTGCGAGGGGCTTGAGGCTCTGAGCTGCAGCGGTAAGCGCGACAAGAACAGTTATAAACCTTGCCGGATCCACGTTGCGACGAAAAATAAACCAGGCAGCTAAAGTCGCCACCGTCACCACGACAAGCAGGGAAATCCCCTCGACAAGGGGTGACGCCTTGGCGTGAGTCTTAGCAATCAACTCTTCCTCGGCGCGAAGTGCGTTATTGACCAGATCAAAACGCTGCCGCTGGTACTGCTCGGCGTTGTGTACTTTTACCACGCCGATACTTAGCAACGACTCTTGCACCGAGCCGATGATTCTGCCGTGCTGTTGCAGCGCCCGATGCGAGGCCTGGCAGATGGATTTTCCAAACCTACCCAGCAACAGCACAATTGGAAAAGCGGCTGCTGTGGCGATCAGCGTGAGGCGCCAGTCCAATACCAGGGCAACAGTCAACCCAGCAATCCCCTTGAACAACTCCAAAACAGGGGTTCCTAGAATTGCCTTGTAACCGGTAAAGAGTACGCCTGTGTCCGACACCAGCCGGCTTATATTGTCGGCAGCGCCAATGCGTAAGATTTCTATCATGGGAACGTGGAGAAGCCGGGAAAAGATCCGATCACGCCAGATCGCGATGGCGCGAAACGCGGCAGTCAAGCTGAAAAGTTCGTGGGAATATCGCCCGACCGTGGCGACCAACTGAAAGATGACAATGACAACCATCACAGTCACGAACGACCAGAATGGATCAGGTGGGATAGGCGCTAAAACCGACCGGGCCATCTGTCGCATTAATTGGGGCATACCGGGCCAGTCCAGATGTGCGTTGGCAATTTGCGCCAAAGATCTTTGCTCACCTAAGAGCAACTGCAACGCGGGGAGCATCATGCCCAATCCTGCGCCGAAGCAGATGGCTGAGACCAATGCGCCCAACAAAGCTAAGCAAAGCTGGCGCTTGTAATCCAGTAGTACAGAAATAGACTTCCAGAAAGGGGCACGCATTAAAGGCAGGGCGTTGTGGTTAGGTTTAAAGTGGACCAATGTGGCGGGGTCGCTTTAGTGAAGTTGAATTGCGAATGCCAAATGACCTGCTACATTCGACATTCGACATTGTCACAGCGGCCCAATGTTCCATTACCTTCGAGCAGAACCGGCCGCTTTTATCAGCAGGGGTGCAATCAGGAGAGCTTG
>DASYPF010000080.1:0-12690 GCA_036006905.1 Acidobacteriota bacterium | reverse complement strand
GGAAAAAGCTGGAGCATTTGATTGAAGATGCTGCAAAATCTATTCACGGCTGATTGCCCTCCTTTTAGGTTGTCTGCAAATACCCTATTAGGATGGCTCAGCCGTGCCTCTCCGAAAAGCTAATTTGGACAGGCGTGACGTCGACGTGCACGTGCTCGTGATCGTAGACGTTGACGGCTTTATATTTCGACGGCCTGATTGGAACGGAGTTCGCCATGAATGACCGAAACAGATTGCAGAGCTTCATCTAATTAGTTTCTGTCGCGAAACTCGCAACAGGCACTGCTTCGCAGCACTGGCCACCATGGGGCTTGCCCCATGGAGCCATGATTGGGAACTAACTGCAGCAATTTACCTCTCCCGCCACCACGGGGCTTGTCCCCGTGGAGCGATGATTGAAGACTATCATTGCAAGAATTGAAAGCCGGCACTGCATAATAACCACTTCTCGATGGACGATTTGGCGTCGGCGGCAACCGGTTAGCTACCAATCATCGCTCCACGGGGACAAGCCCCGTGGTGGCGAACCAGCAACGAACGGGCTGCTCTTAGTTGTCAATCATCACTCCACGGGGGCAAGCCCCGTGGTGGTGCCAGATCTAAGCCGAAAATGCCCGAATCTTCAGTTTGCGAGTTTTGCGACAGAAACTAATTAAGAATTCTGAGAGCCCACGATGTTTTCAACCGCGCTCCGGAACGCGCGTGGATCAAGGGAAGGGTAACGATATAGTTGAGGTTCGATGGTTGTGAACAGGCTCCAAACCCGAGACCGCTCTACCAGCCCCCTGCTAATCATTTCCTGCACATCGCCTATGTCTTGAGAATGGCTGCGCTCAATTTTGGCCAGAGCCTGCGCATACAGGTCATAGTGAAAAAAGGCGACCTTCCCCTCTTGCGTGACAAAAACGCTTCTTTCCTGCCAGCCGGGTAATTCGGGGATAAAATCTGCAGGCGAGGCCAGCTCAACATTGATTTTCAGCGATTCCTTCAGTCTCGGGATGGAGCGGAAGATCTCATCGCTTTCCGGAATAAACATGACATCAACATCGATCGTGCTGGGTCTCCAATCAAGAAGTACGGCCGTCGCGCCGCCGGTAAAGTAAAAGCGGGTTTGCTGTTTCGCCTCAGCCCCGACCGCGCGCATGAACGTCCAGATTCGATCGCGGTCGGCTACTTGGCGCATTCCAGTGCACGCTCGAAGCTGACCAGCCGGCGGATCAATGCGTTGTACTTCGAATGTGCTCCATCGGGATCGGATTGCGCCAGTTTCTGATAAAGCCGCATTTCCGGCGAGACGATCACTGCATCTGGAACGGGCAATCCCAACCGACGCAGGCGAGGCGCTGCAATGGACACAAGGAGGGCGGGAATCGACTCGATACCCTGGCGCAGGTCTCGCAGCCCCTCCTGGACCAAGTCATCGCCGGGAAAAGTATCAGTCTCCATCGCGCCTCATCTTAACACTGGGCGCGTGTAGCGGCCAAAAAACAGAACTGGTCAAAGTTGAGCCTTTTTGTGTGAATTCTTCATTGGCAATTTTTTGTTTTTTTAGCAAGATTCTTCCAACCGCTAACTGATGATCAATGACCGATGACGCTTTCACTCGCGGCCTAAGCTGCTCGGTTTTGTCGTTATCTCTACTGTCATGAACTTGGCTGGAAGGCGAGTTTGGGTGGTCCCGGGATTCATTCTCACCGGTTTGTTGGCTGTTTTCGGCGCGTACCTTTTTTATTTCCACTCAAGGCGAGGGCCTGCAAACGGGCGCACTGCCCAGCAATCCCTTCTAACCGCCGGGGCTGATGCGGGTTACGTCGATTCAGCGGAGTGCGCCACCTGCCATCTCAGAATTTACGAAACCTACCAGCACACCGGTATGGCTCGGTCTTTCTATCGTCCCAGCACAGAAAAAACTGTAGAAGACTATACGACAAAGAACACCTTCTATCATCCGGCGTCGGATCGTTACTACAGGATGTACCAGCGGGACGGCAAGTATTTTCAGCGGCGGCATCAAATCGGTTTTGATGGTAAGGAAACCAACGTCGTCGAGAGAGAGATTGATTTTGTGCTCGGATCGGGCAATCATGCGCGCACCTATCTGCACCAGACCCAGCAGGGCGAGCTGGTGGAGCTCCCGATCGCCTGGTATAGCGAGAAGAGCGGATACTGGGCGATGAATCCCGGATACGATCGTCCTGACCATCAGGATTTTCGACGTCGCGTCACTTTCGATTGCATGTTCTGTCACAACAGTTATCCGAAAATCGAGCCAGGCTCGGACGCTTTCGGAAGCAATCCCATTTTCAAGGCCGAAATTCCGGAAGGTATCGATTGCCAGCGATGCCATGGACCGGGTGGCGATCATATTCGGGCTGCGCAGGCCCCGGGGGTTGCACGCGAGCAAGTCAGGCGCGCCATTGTGAATCCGGCGCGGCTAAAGGCGGAAAAGCAACTGGAAGTGTGCATGCAGTGTCATCTGGAATCCACCAGTTTTCGTTTTCCCAATTTTCTTCGCCGCTACCATCGCGGAGTTTTCTCTTATCGGCCAGGAGAGCCGCTTGCAGATTACATGCTGCATTTCGATCACCCGGCAGGCGCCGGTCACGACGACAAGTTTGAGATCGTTAACGCCGCCTACCGGCTGCGCAAATCGGCATGCTTCCAAAAAAGTCAAGGTGGGATGACATGCATTACCTGTCATAACCCGCACAACATTCCGCGCGGCCAGGAGGCGGCCGTTCATTACGTGAGCGTGTGTCAAAAATGTCACACCCAAAAACTGAAGCCGCTTGTTTCCTCAGGCCGGCACACCGCATCGAGCGACTGCCTGGCATGTCACATGCCCAGGCGGCGCACCGATGATGTCGTTCACGTGCTCATGACCGATCACTTGATCCAGCGACGCCGGCCCGCCGGCGACCTGACGGCGCTTTTAGAGGAAAAACATGACATCTACCGGGGAGAAGTGGCTCTCTACTATCCGCCGAACTTGCCACGCAACCCCGACAATGAGCTTTACCTGGCCGCGGCGCAGGTGAAACAGAATACGAACCTGGAGGGAGGCATCCCTCGTCTTGAAAAGGCCCTTGCCGCGCACCGGGACGCGCCGGGAGAATTCTACTTTGAGTTAGCCGAAGCCTATGTGGAGAGTGGGAAAGCTGGCAAGGCGATTCCCATATACGAAGAGGCGCTTCGGCGCAAAGCCAATCTTTGGCCGGCGCTGCACAAGCTCGGCATTGCTCTGTCAAAGGGGGGCCAGCTTTCTCGAGCGGGGGAAGTTTTACAGAAAGCGGCTCAGATGGCGCCGGGGGATGCCACTACACTCAATGATCTTGCACTGATCTATCGCCAGCAGGGAAAGCTCGCCGATGCGGTGGCGGCGCTGAAAAAGGCGGTAAGCCTGAACCCCGATTTGCCTCAGGCTTACAACAATCTGGGAGGAGCGCTCTTGGAAACGGGAGACCGGAGCGCAGCGGAAGCTGCTTTTCGAGAGGCGATTCGTTCACAACCTGATTTTGCCGCCGCCCACAACAACCTGGCTAATCTGCTGGCGGCTGGCGGTGATTTTCGACAGGCTCAGTATCATTTCGAGAAGGCGATACGGTGGGATCCCAACTACGCTCCTGCGCGTTATGACTATGGTCTGGTTTTAACCCAGCGCCAGATTCTGGACAAAGCGCAACTGCAGCTTGAAGCAGCGGTGCGACTGTCCCCAAGTAAGCCGGAAGCTTACTGTACGCTGGGCGATGTGCTGGCGATGCAGGGAAAAACCAGTCGCGCCATTCAGCATTACAGAAACGCCGTTCGCCTGAATCCCAATTACTTTGAGGCACACCTCAACTTGGGGAACGCGCTAGTGACGCAGCGCAAGTTCTCAGAAGCGCTGCCGCATTTTCGCAAGGCAAGCGAGAGTCCGGATTCCTCCATTCGGGTAGCCGCTCTTAGTGCGCTGAAATCGATAGGGACGCGTTAGTGGGAGAGCGGGAGAGTGGAGAGAAATGGCATAGCGAGGTGACGGGGAGCTACTGTCTCGTCCCATATAAGTATTGACAGGAGAGTAGGGCCGGCTCTGCCCGCGTAGCGCGAATTAACTCAGCTCCACCCCATCAGAACCGCGGGCGTCAGCCCGCGCGGGGTGAATCAATCCCACCTCCACCGCCGTCAGAACCGCGGGCGTCAGCCCGCGTAGGGTGAATCAATCCCACCTCCACCCCATCAGAACCGCGGGCGTCAGCCCGCGCGGGGTGAATCAATCCCACCTCCACCCATATCAGAACCGCGGGCGTCAGCCCGCGCGGGGTGAATCAATCCCACCTCCACCGCCGTCAGAACCGCGGGCGTCAGCCCGCGTAGGGTGAATTAATCCCACCTCCACCCCATCAGAACCGCGGGCGTCAGCCCGCGCGGGGTGAATCAAACCACCTCCACCGCCGTCAGAACCGCGGGCGTCAGCCCGCGCCGCCAGACACTCAAAAATTTCCGCAAATTTCAAAAGTTACCAGTGATGTCCGACATGAGACAAACCTACTCAATTAACCGAGAAGCGGAACCGCGCTTAAAAGCTCAGCCGGGCGTTCAACTGGATCGACCTTGCGCCGCCTGTACCGAAGATTTTTCCGAAATTGGCGTCATCAATGTCGGTTACAGGCCCACCCAGATTGGTGTGATTGAGCGCATTGAACATGTTGGCCCGTATCTGGAACTTCACCTGCTCAGTGATAGAAAAGTTCTTGCCAAAGGAAAAGTCCACGATCCAGGCTCCGGGTCCGCGGAAGGCATTGTGACCGGCCGAACCAGGTCTTATGGGGATCCGCAGCGGGCTTAGCGGCACCTTGGCAAAAGCAGCCGGATTCAGGTACTGGAGAGTCTTGCGGTAATTGTCAAGGACGGCATTTTGCGGATCGATCAGGTCGGGCCGGCTGGCCGGGCCGCCTGGGCTCCGCTCGGTCACAGAGAACGCGCCGCCTGTTTGCGCCCGGAAAATCCCGGTTAGCTCCCAACCTCCAAGAACCTGTTTAATCAGGGCGTTGCCGAAATTTGTAAACTTCGGCAAATCGTAAATCCAATCGGCCACGAAAACATGCGTGACATCCCCAATGGACGGCCCTCGATTGTTCTTTACATCAAAGAAATCCTGAATCGAATTATCGGCATCGTCGTTGAAAGTGGCAGCGTTGTCGCCGCCCGTGTAAGAAAGAGACTTGCCCCACGTATAGTGGATGTCACCTGCCAGGTTGCGCGAATAGCGCTTGCGTAGCGAACTCTGCCACGAAGCGTAGAAGCTTTGTTGAGAGCTGTCGAGGTAATTTCCTTCAAATCCCAGGTCGGGGTTCGGTCGAACTCCCGTGACACGGTTCACCTGATTGAACCTTCGGTACATAAAGAACTTGACCCCGCGGTTGCCCACAAACGCCGTTTCAAACATCATCGAAGGCGTTAGGGCGCGCTGCACGCCAAGATACATGTTCATCGTGTAGGGCCCGTGCAGATATGTGGGTTCAAACAAGTCGGCAATAGAGATTTTGCCCAACCGGTCTACCAGGGCTGCCATGTCCTCGTTAAAAATCGGATAGCGCAGGCCGAGCTGTGCAGCTTCTACCCTGCTAAACTGACGTCGGAAAGGAATTGTCGGCGTGTTTCCCACAGCATTATTGAATGTCGCCCAGATCAACGGGCTGAACATCATGCCAAAACCACCTCGAATAACATTGGTGCCCCGGCCATCGGGGTTGTACGCAAAACCAAACCTCGGGGCGATGTTCACAGGATCCGGCTCAAAGGGCTTCTTTGTATCGCGCAACGGACCGAAGATGAACTTCCTCGCGTCCCGCAGGCCATCGAGGTTGTATAGAGCAGCGGGAGCATCGGGCTTTTCAGGCTTGGCCGTGAATATCGAGAAATAGTCGTAGCGGACGCCGAGATTGAGCACCAACTTGGGGTTGACACGCCAGTCATCCTGGATAAAAAATCCAAACTCATAGCTGCTTGAAATGTAAGGGTTGACGCCGAAGGTCACCGTAACGCTGCTCGGGATGTTGGCGAGCAGGTCGGCCTCGTTGGCAAAACCTACCTGGGGATTCTCGACATCCGAACGGCCTCCGCCACGGTGGGAATAAATGCCGCCGAACTTAAATGAATGCTTCCCGAAAATTCGCGCAAACTTCTGTTCAAACGTCCATGAGGGCGATTTTCCATATTGGACCTGTTCACCGCCGCCATTTCCGAAACCGAGCCCCGTGATCTCGGGGAGTCGACGGCCTCCCTCGTTCTTTTCCTGACCTTTAGGATCCTTGACGCCGAAGAAGCCGTCAGCACGGTTTATAAAGTTGTAGTTGTAGCCATAGCGTGTCTCGCCCGTCCAACGGGAGAAGCTGTTGACAAAGGTGACTGTCAGTGCCTCAGCCGTTCCTTCCCATTTCCGAAAGTTAATCGGCGAAACTCTCGGGGTAATCTGGTTGGGCCGGTCACGCCGGTAAGTGGCTGCCAGGTTCCCACTCTCAAACAACATCACGTCGCCTTTGATGACGGCGTGATTGTCATCCCGCGTTCGAGAGCCTGTGCCTATGAAGCGGCCGATAACGCCGGCCGGATCGTGGGACTGGTTGGGGAGAGGAAGCGTGTCGAAGTACGGTTTGTAATCAGGCACCGCCGCGATAGCCGCGTCTCTCAGCCGCTGGGTAGGCACGTTTCCCTGAACCACCTGCATGGCGGATTCCTGATATCCTTCGTATGCTCCAAAAGCAAAAACTTTGTCTTTGTGAATCGGACCGCCCACCGAGCCGCCAAACTGATTGAATGTCAAAGGAGGACGTGTGCTCGCGGTTTGAGTTCGGGCGTTCAATTCTTCCGCCTGAAAGTTCTCAAACAAGCTTCCATGCCAGTGGTTGGTTCCCGACCGGGTAATCAAGTTAACGTTTCCAGTCAGCACGTGCGCGTATTCGGCAGCAATAATTCCCTTGGTCGTCTGCACCTCCTGGATAGCTTCAATGCTCATGACGTCGATCAAATTAAACGCCTGGTACATCGAAGTTCCCGGAGCCTCCGGATTGGGATCTGCACCGGTCCCGTCGACTGTCACTTTCGCGCCGCTTCTCCCCACGCCGTTGAGCCTGACCTGGCCGGATCCGCCGGTTGTGACTCCGGTGCCAAGGCGCAAAATATTGGCGAAATTGCGCTGGGCAAGCGGCAACTCAGTCACCTGCAGGCGGGAGTAGCTCTCGCGCTGCTCCGGGGCTGCGGTGCTTACCAGAGGGCTCTCTCCGCTGACTGTTATCGATTCTGCAACCTCGCCTACCTGAAGCGTGAATCTTTGGCGAATATTTTGGGCTGCGCCCAACTCCATGTTTTTGCTTTCCAGAGTCTTGAAACCTGGCAGCGATATTTTCAGCGTATAACGACCTGCCGGCACGAAATTGAAAACAAATTCACCGGCATCGTCACTCACCGTCTTCAACGTGGCGCTCGTTCCCTCGTTGATGAGCGTAACCTCGGCCCCAGGAATAACGGCGCCGGAGGGGTCGTTGACGATTCCGTACAGTGTGGCACTTGTTACCTGTGCACGGGCCGGTGACGTGGCGACTATCAATAGAAGTAAGATGCAGGGGAGACAAAGCTTGCGGTAGCGCATTCCCGGACCTCCATCTGTGCAGCAGTCCGATGCTAGATTGAGGCGCATCAGCCCTTTCTAATTCCGGTCAACAAAGATATGACTTTCTTCCTGCGGACAGGATTCTAGCAAAAAGAGATGTGAATCCTTAGGGAAAATTAATGAAATGCCGGGGGGCTCTCCGATGCGCAGAACAGCAAAGAGGCCCAAAAAAGGCTCGGCCACGGCGCCAGCCGACCTCCGACACTACAACCCGGCTCGGTTGAAGACTTCAGAAAGATCTTGATCCTCCAGTACGGGAACGATTGTCAATTCCATCAAATCACTCCACATGAGAGAAAACTGCATCAGAGTTTTTGGATCGTCGCTTGCCAACTGATCAAATGTTGGGCAACACGACACTAGGGTAAAATAAGCACGATGAATGAGACGACATCAACCAGCCGGTCGTATCTAAGCGCCAGGTTGCCACAATACGTGTTCAAAACCATCCAGGACATGAAAGCGGAGGCGCGCGCCAACGGAGAAGATATTGTCGACCTGGGAATGGGAAATCCGGATCTGGCAACACCGAAGCCGATTGTCCAGAAGCTTATCCAGGCGGCCCGAAATCCCCGCAATCACAGATACTCGGCTTCTCGCGGCATTTTGAAATTGAGGGAGGCGATGGCCAACCGCTACGCGCGCCGGTGGGGCGTGCATTTGGACCCGCAATCGGAAGTGGTCGTTACTATCGGAGCCAAGGAAGGGCTTTCCCACCTGATACTGACGGTTTTGGGTCAGGGAGAGTCCGCCCTGGTGCCGGAACCCGCTTATCCGATCCATCTGTACGCCGCCATCATCGCCGGAGGCAAATTACTAAGACTTCCCTTCGCGACGTCGGACGATTTGTTGCAGAGACTTGGCGCGACGATCAGCTCGCAACGTCCCAAGCTGCTGCTGCTTTCCTTCCCGAACAATCCCACCGGAGCTTGTGTCGACATGCTGTTTTTCAAGGAAGTCGTCAGTTTGGCCAAGCGATACGACGTGCTCGTGATCCACGACTTTGCCTATGCTGATCTTGTATTTGACGGCTACAGCGCGCCCAGCATTCTACAGATAGAGGGCGCAAAAGAAGTTGCCGTTGAAATGTTTTCTCTCTCCAAAAGCTACAGCATGCCCGGCTGGCGCGTGGGGTTTTGTGTCGGCAATCCGGAAATGATTGCCGCCTTGGCGCGCGTTAAGAGCTACCTGGATTATGGAATATTCCAGCCGATTCAGATTGCATCGATCATCGCCCTGAACGAATGCGAAGAATTTGTCATTCAAATCGCGGAAAAATACCGAAAGCGGCGCAACGTGCTCATTGAGTCGCTTTCGCGCGCCGGCTGGGAGGTTCAGAAGCCTGCCGCGACAATGTTTGTGTGGGCAAAAATTCCTGACGCTTTCCGGTCGCTGAACTCTCTGGAATTTTGCAAGTTGATGCTCTCAGAGGCCAAGGTAGCGCTCTCGCCGGGCATCGGTTTTGGAGAAGCAGGCGAAGGCCACGTTCGTTTTGCGCTGGTTGAAAACGAAAAGCGCATCCGCCAGGCGGTCCGAGGAATTAAGTCTGTACTGCGATCGGCAACACGGTCTTAGGTGAAAAGCTTTAACCACAAAGGACACAGAAGACACACAGGTTTTGGAGCGGGCTGGAAGACTTTGCGAGCACGGTTGGGGCGCTTTGCGCTCTTTTCTGCTCGTCTTCGTAGTGTTCTTCCCAACGCCTGGCCCGTTCAATATCGCCGCCTTCGATCCGACAATTACAACAGTCACAAGTCGATGATCTCGTTCAATCCGTCGATGATGACACTCAGTTCTTCGGCTGAAACTTTTCCAATCTTCTTTCCGAGACGCTCCAGGGAAAGTGTTCGGATTTGGCTAATTTTTGCCCAGGACTTTTTGGGAAGACGACCGCTCCTTAATGCGAGGGTCAGAGGAAAACCGGCAGGTTGAGGCTGACTCGTCACGGCGATGGCGATCACCGTTCCGGAGCGTTGATTGAAGATGTCGTGGCTAAGAACGATCACGGGCCTTAGCCCAGCCTGTTCTCGGCCCTTTACCGGGTTCAGGTCTGCCCAGACGACATCTCCTCTTAGTATTCCGGCCATTCTGAAATATCGGGTGTAAGACCCTCTTCTGCCATAGATTGCTCGAACTCTGGATCCAGCTTCGAGCACTCCTCTGCAAGGCGCTTACGGCTGAGTCGATTCAATTTCTCTTCCACGGCCTGTTGAATAGCTCGGCTCCGATTCGGAAAAACGCGGCGTCTGACAAGTCGATCCAATTCAGCCAGCGTCTCCTCTTCTAAGGTAATGGCCACCTTTGTAGTACTCACTGATTAATCTACCTCAGTATGACAAAATATCATACCAATGCAAGAATGCTCAACGTCAATCTGGAGCAGCAGGCAAGCGTCAGGATCGCCCTCGCGCAGGTCCACCGAGAGAAGGGCCCTAACTCTTGCCTCCCGATTTCTTCCCGGTTATTATATGTATAGATACATTCCATAAAAAGTGAAGCGGGATGGAAGATTACTAAAGATCCCGTTACGCCGCGCATGCCGCCCGGCATCTGCGCGCGTGGTTTTTTGCGGTGATAACAAACTGGGCCGCCGCTATTATTGTATTCCGCGCGTGTTCAAACCAACGCCCAGCCTGCTGTTCCGCAACAACGGCGACGGCACTTTCACCGAGACCGGGAAAGCAACCGACATTGGACGAGCGCTGGGGAAGGCGCTGGGAGTAGTGGCGGTAGATGTAAATAATGATGGGTGGATGGATCTTTTTGTCGCTAACGACACAGTCCAGAATTTCTTGTTCGTCAATCGGGGGAATGGAAAATGGGAAGAAATCGGTTTGCCTTCTGAGTAGGGTCCAGCGCCAACGGCCAGCCGCGTTCAGGAATGGGTGTGGACGCGGCCGATTTTGACGGTGATGGTTGGCAGGATTTATTTGTCGCTGTTCCACAACGAAGGCCGGCGGCTGTGGAACGTCAGCGATAAGGCGGGAGCGGTTTTTTCGCGCTTTTTTTCTGCACGCGGATTGGCCGTGGGTGACTTCAACAACGACGGCCGTCTTGAAGTGCTCGTTGCCAATAACGGCGGCGCGCCCGTGCTGTTACGCAATAACTCTGGCAAGGAGAATCACTGGGTGGGGCTCAAGCTGCAGGGGAGCAGGTGCAATCGTGATGCAATCGGCGCGCGCATCAGTTGGTCTGCCGGCAGCGATCGAGGCTGAAAAACAACCGCGGCAGCTATCTCTCCTCTCACGACCCGCGCGAAGTGCTGGGCTTGGGAACGGCCGCGAAACTGGATTGGCTGGAAATCCGGTGGCCGCTGCCGAGCGGCAAGGCGGAGAAGTTTACCAATGTCCCGCTCGACCGGTACATCACAATCGTAGAGGGCCGAGGCATCGTGTGAGGGTGGAAATATGCCGCCGCTCTCAAAACCGTTAGCCGGGCTAAATACCGGCCGCTCCACTGTCAGAGCTGCGTGCGTTAGCGCGCAGGACGCCCGCCTACGGCGGGCTAGCTAGCCCTTCAATCGCTTCAACGCTTTCTTGGCATTTTCATAGTCGGGCTTCAGCTGCAGCGCGATGCTGAATTCCCCGATAGCTTCCGGCTTGCGTCCCTGCTTTTCAAACACCAGCTCGAGGAGATAATGGCCGACGGCGAGATGCGGAGCACCGGCTTCTGGTTCCTGCGTCAGGTATTTTCGGAAATAGCGCTCGGCGCGAGGAAGGTCCTTGTCTTCCATGTAGAGCGCGTAGCCCGCCTCGATGTACGGACTGAGATTGTCGGGCACATTCCTTTCAGCTTGTCCGAGCAGTTGATCCAAATCAGCCCAGCGCTGCTGTCGCGCCAACACCGCCGCCAAAACTTTGTAAGGGGACGCTCGGCCGGGCTCAAGTCTCAACATCTCCCTTGCATATTTCTCCGCCAAGTCGTAGCGCTTGCGTTTACAGGCCCTCAGCCCTGCCTGGCCTACCTGCCCTCACCTCCCAGGATCAAAGGCAGGCCAGACTTGGGATTTCCGATAACGACAATCTTGCTGTTCTGGCTTGCGGCGAGTTTTTCTGTTGCCTCGATTCCTTTCCATTCCAGCAGTTGTGCGCTGATACCGGCGGCCACGATGCGCTGAAAATCCGCGATACCCTGGGCCTCAATTCGTTTTCGTTCGGCCTCCTGCTGTTCTTTCTGCAGCACGAATTTCATCTGCTCGGCCTCCTGTTCGCGGCGGAGTTTTTCCTGGATGGCATTGGCGACGACGGCGGGAAGTCCGATCTTGCGCAGAAGCACCGTCTCGGCAATAATGCCCCGGTCCTTCGATATTCTCGCGAACAGCTCGAAAATCTCCCTGGCGATCTTCTCTCGTTCGGCCGAGTACAGCGCCTTTGCTTCGTAAGAGGCGGTTATTTCCCGAATGGCTGAACGGATCTGGGGTTGGACCGCCACCGTCTGATATTCTTTTCCGACCGTTTTGTAAATATCGTCAGCTTTGTCCGGGTCCAGCCGATAAAGCAGCGAGACTTCCAGATCCATGATCAGCCCCTCTTTGGATGGAACTTCGGCCACTTCCTTTAATTCGGTTGTCTGGACGGAAATTTTTACAACTCTGGTAAACGGAAACACCAGGTGCACGCCTGGAGTCAGGTTGTCCGAGGAGACTCTTCCGAAAAAATCCTTGACGCCGACATGGCCTGCCGGAATCACGACGATGGGATTGACGAAAAGCAGAAAGAACAGGCCAATCGCCGCAATGAAGATCCATTTGATTGTCCTACTTGCGCTCCTGCGCGGCTCCAGACTTGGTACGTAGGTCTGTGGCATACTCACTCTCCTGTATCGCGACTGGGATCGTTTAGATCGCGTCACGGCTCCTAAGATTTTGCTTCAAGGGATTTGAAGGGAACGGTTGGACGCGAGCTGGTAATCACTGTTCTGGACAGCGAACCGAGCCTCCAACCTTCTCTGGACAAGCCTAATCCCACACGCGCGTAGTTTCAAGTTGACAATGAGACGTAAGTCAAAGCCGCAGAGGCGCAAAGACGCGAAGGGGACTGGGG
>DASYPF010000079.1:0-16758 GCA_036006905.1 Acidobacteriota bacterium | reverse complement strand
GGCTGGTCTCCGCCTCAGGAAGGACAGGAAATTCTATCGCTGGCACAAATGGCGCAGCACTTTTCGCTTGATCGCGTTTCCAAAAGCCCCGCCATCTTTGATCCGGAAAAGCTCAATTGGGTCAACCGTTCTCATCTCAGGCTTTACTCCATGCCGCAACTGGTCGATCTGGTGCGGCCGTTTCTTGTGAAGGCAGGCCGAATTCCCGATCAGAAGAATCCGGAACTGGATCGTTTTATTGAGATGATCTTGGAAGCGACGATCAATCACTTGGGTCGACTGGAACAAGCCGTGTCCGAGTCGCGTTTGGTCTTCGACTTTCCGCTGCAGAACCTTTCTCCGGGCAGTGAAATGTTCCAGTTGTTAGCGCCGGAAGCGATTTCCGTCATTCAAAGTTTTTACCGGCACATCGAGAATATCGAAGAACTGGACGTGGAAACCTACAGGAAGATCGCCAACATCGTGAAAACCGAAACGGGCCAAAAAGGAAAAAACTTGTTTCATCCGATTCGAGTCGCGCTGACCGCCGAGAATTCCGGCCCCGAGTTGGAAAAACTTGTCCCAATTTTGGAACTAGGGAAGAAACTGAATCTTCCGACGCCGGTACTGGGATGTAAGGAACGATTGAAGCTTGCGCTGGCGAAAATCTCCTAAAAAATGCAACTGATTTACGGAATTCACGCCGTTTCGGAACTGCTAAAAAGCGCGCCGCACAAGATCGAGCGGCTCTGGGTGGCTCAGGATTCCGAGAATACGCGCTTGAGGAGCTTGGTCGCAGACGCAAAACGCCATGGCATCAGTATTCACTTTGAACCGAGGGAAGCAATCCGAAGGCGAGCCGCGAGCGACCGACACCAGGGCGTAGTCGCCGCTATCGCATCCATCCAGCTTCTCGATGAAGATGCGATCTTGAATCGCTGCGGAGAAAGCCCGCTGTTGCTGATTCTCGACGGCATCACCGATCCCCAGAACCTGGGCGCAATCCTTCGCACAGCAGAAGCGGCGGCTGTTGACGGCGTTTTCCTGCCGGAACGCCGGACCGCTCCTGTCTCGCCGGCGGTGGTTAAAGCCAGCGCGGGCGGCGCGCACCATTTGCTTATCGGCCACATCGGAAATGTCTCTTACTTCATTGAGAAACTCCAGCAAGGCGACTTTCGAGTGATCGGTCTGGATGCCGCTGCGGAAACGAATTGGTGCGATGCCGATCTGACCGGTCCGCTGGCGCTGGTTCTCGGAAGCGAAGGGGAAGGGCTGCGGCCGCTGGTAAAGAAAACTTGCGATCAGCTAATCCGCGTGCCCATGCTGGGCCGGATTGAAGCATTGAATGTATCGGCAGCCGCGGCGGCGGTGCTGTTTGAAGCGGTGCGGCAAAGAATGAAGCGTTAAAAATTAAACCACGGGGAACACTGGGGACACGGGGAGATAAGGTTCTTCTATCAGCAACATGATCGAACAATGAAGCGGTCGCTTCTGGTCCCCGTGTCCCCAGTGTTCCCCGTGGTTCAGTCTTTCTCTATGGAACAATCCTGAGCGAGGTAATCGTAGGCGTGGACGTGATCGTGGCCGTAGTCGGTCTTCAACATGTCGAACTGGAAAAACGATGAACAAAATTCAACGTTCTTAATGACTAACAGGTTGCTGAAAAAATTCACCGCGAAGGCGCGAAGAACGCGAAGGCACTAATGACGAGCATACGTTCGATATAGCCAGTCCTCCCTAAATGGATGACTGCGCGAGGGATCTGCCAAGGTTAGAGTTCCGGGTCAACACACAGCCTTCGCGCTCTTCGCGCCTTCGCGGTGAGTTTCTCAGCATCCTGCTAATAGCATCATTCATCATTCGACATTCGTCATTCGACATTCGACATTCGACATTTTTACGGTTTTCTATAATCAAACGCCACATCCACCGGCACCGTGTCGAGTGCAATCAGCCGGCGCTGGATGTATGTCGGGACGCGCGACTTTTCTTCGATCAATTTCTTCGCCGCGGCATAATCTGCCCTCCGTTCCACTTCCCGGACTGCGTCTAAGAGCGGCTGCAGGCTTGCTTCCAACCGGCTCAACTGAAGATGACAGATTCCTTTTTCCATGTGCAACGCTTTCCCCGCCAGCAAAGCATCCAGAGCTATGGCGTTTGCCTGCGCGTATTCACTCCCGACACCGAGCCGGCACGCCCGCATTACGCCCGCCACATAGCTGGTCCGCAGCCGGCGCAGATCCTCATCGGAAATTAGACCTTCACTTGCGGCTTTCGAGGCCACATAAAGCGCCAGCAGGTCTGCCTTCAATTCGTCCAGAATGGGCAAGGTATTTCCCAACGGTTCTCTGTGCTCGCCCGCCTCGAAAGCGTGGCAACTTTCGTGCAACAGGGTCTGCTGAAACAGAGCCGATTCGGTCACCTCACGCGCATGTTCGGGAGCAAACAATTTCTGCGAAAGCGGCTGCAGCACCTTTTCGAACTTAGCGCGCAGCACGTTCGAGAAGATCAACTTTCGCGTGCCCAAGGCGCGGCGCACCTCGTCATCATTGGGAAGCGTGGTAGCTACCGTTTTTACGCCGGCGTCAAAGCTTCCGGTGAAAATCACCACTTGCCACACTTCGGTGCTCTGTTTCTTTCCCATGGCTGCGTGAAAGCCCGCCGGCGGGGCAAACCGATTCGCCCATCCCGACAATTTATTCAGGTCCCGCGTCGACATCGGGTCATGCAGCAGGACGGCCGCTTCGTAGGCGGCTTTCAGTCCCAGCAGGTGATCTTCGGATACTTCAATCGGGCCAATCACGATATCCAGCGGCTGGCCCCGCAGCGAGACCCAAAGGCGGTCACTGTCCCGATAACTGCCCCTCGTCAGCGCCAGCGCCCGGCTGTGCAGGTAGCGAGCCAGCCCAGGCTGTTCCGTTAGATCCGCCGCCTGTGTCAGCAGGGACGCCGACTCGATCAACTCCGTTGCATAGACTTTTTCAAAGGGGACAGCTTCAAATCCACTGCCCGTCCTCCGAACCAGTGTTGTCGGACTCTCCAGGCGCGCCTTCAACGCGGGATGTTTCACCACGAACTCTTCAAACTCAAGGCTGGTGAGATTGCCCGGATAAAACGCAACTCCTCCGGGACGATCTTCACTACCGAGGAAGTTGCGATAGTCGCGAATTCTGTCAAACGGCCCGTAGTTGATCAGAAAGTACGCCAACCGCTTCTTGTCATCCGGATCGGAGGACTTTTCCAGTTTCTCGCGCACTGCCTGGGCATCGGGACATACTTGCTTCCAGAAAATGTGTCCGACCGGTTCAGCCGCTTGCCACAGTCTCTCTAATACCACCCGTTCCCTTTGATTGAGGGGAGCGGCGTCATAGGTCAAAGGAAGGCGCGCGTACATTCGCTGCAATCGATCAGGAGACTCCCCCGTCGATGCGCAGGCGGAAAGAAAAAGACTCACGCAAAAGACTAACAGGCGCACATTGAGAAAGGGGTATCGTGCGGCTTGTGCACAGGCGACAATCTTCGTCCCCGCAGCTTTACAGCTCTTCGATGAAGAAAAGCGACATAGTAAGCGGCGCAACGGCCTCCCTTCCATGGCCGCGCCGCAACTCAGCAATGTATCCATATCAAGTAGCAAGTTTCAGGTTATAGGTTACCCCGCAAGGAGCGGAGCGGCAAAGGGCAAGCTCAGCTCTCAGTTGTCAGTTGTCAGTTCTCAGTTCTCAGCTGTCAGCTCTCTCAGTTGTCAGTTGTCAGTTCTCAGTTCTCAGCTGTCAGCTCTCAGCTCTCAGCTTTCAGTTCTCGGCTAGTTCTCAGTTAGTTCTGTCCTTCCTGTTCCGTGCACCTATTGAGCAATGGGAATAGAGCAACTGTCATCAGTCGAGCAACGGGAACTGACAACTGAGAACTGAGAACTGACAACTGAGAGAGCTGAGAGCTGAGAGCTGACAGCGTGCGCCGGGCATACATTCGTTATTCCGTGTTCTCCGTGACACAAGTTGGCAACTTCTTGTTTTCTTAGCAACATTTCCTAGTAGCAACAACCGGCCACGAGCACGTTCACTAGCACGTGACGTGCACGTCAACGTCCACGACTACGATCGGTCGAGTCGTCAAGTCGTCCGCGTAGACGTGGTCGTTGACGTGAACGTACTCGTGATCGGCTTTTATTTGTGGCCTGGCCGCGCCGTGTTCTCCGCGTACCACTAGCAGCTGCTAATTCTTTTGCTACCATGGTGGTATGTCTAGAAAGCTATTCCTCGGGCCGTGGCTGATAATCTGGAGCATCGTCCTGGCACAGGCGCCGCCGTGGAGCGATGATGTCTTCCAGGTTCGCAAGCTCTACGTTCAGGGAGAGAATGCGCTTCTTGCCGGCGACACCAATGAGGCGGAGAAGCAGTTTGCCAAAGCCTTCGAAAAAGCTTCCGAAGTCCACCGCCAGTACCCTGACCGACCGGAGCTGAACGAGTTTCTGCAGGGATTGCAGTCGACCTTCGAGCGCTTGCAGATCATGCACAGAATCGCCATCATCGTCGCGCCGCCTCAAAAAAGAGAAGTTCCAGCTATTCTCCTGGAGCTGCCGAAGATCGATCTGTATACCTATCCTATTGAGATTTCGCCGAAACTGGCCGGCACCATCAAGAAGAATCTGAAGGAAGCACGCTATGATTTGCCGGTGACGCTTAACGAAGACGTGATGCGCGCAATGAACTTCTTCCTCAAAAACCAGCATGGCAGGCGGCTAATGGAGATCGGAATGCGGCGCATCGGCCTCTACGAGGAATACATCCGCTCTACTTTTCGAAAAGCAGGCATCCCAGCTGATCTTATCTACCTGGCTCAACTGGAGAGCAATTTCTTTCCCGACGCGGCTTCTAGCGCCGAAGCCGTCGGATTGTGGCAGTTTGTCGCCGACACCGGATTACGTTATGGGTTGAAGTTGGACTGGTGGGTGGACGAAAGGATGGACCCTTATAAATCCACTCAGGCCGCCGCGCGTTACTTGAAGGATCTGCACGCGCGCCTCGGTGACTGGTACCTGGTCCTGGCGTCATACAACACGGGGGAAGGAAGAATTATTCCGCTGGTCCGGAAAGCGGGATCCGACTTCTGGAGGATGTCCAATCGCAAGCTGCTCCCTCAGGAGACGCGCAATTTCGTGCCGTTGATCCTCGCCATCGCGGTCATAGCAAAGAATCCGGATGAATTCGGATTTCAGGTGAAATGCGACTCTCCGGAGAGCTTCGAGACTCTTGCGGTCAAGTGGCCCGTGTCACTGAAGACGATCGCCAGGCGAGTGAAAATCGATCTGGATAAACTTCGGGAATTAAATCCCGAGCTCAAACAGGACATTACACCTCAGTACAGCCGCGCGTACGTGCTGCGCCTGCCTGCAGGGACTTCCAAGCGCGTGGCCACGCTTTTGGCAAAACTGTCGCCGAAGCAGAGGCTGGAGAACTGATCAAATTGCGGATTGTGGATTGCGGATTGCGGATTAACTCAATTTCGGATTGCGGATTGCGGATTGCAGAGGTCGTCCGTGGTCCGTGGTCAGTTGTCCGTTGATGCAATTGATGCGAACGTGAACAACGGATACGGACAACTGACAACGGACATTTTTCTTAAAATCCGCAATCCGAAATCCGCAATCCGCAATTGATGCACCGGAAGTCTCCGTTAGGTATCATAACTCCCATGAATCCCTGGCATCCAGAACGCTACTTTGCTTACGGGCCCTATCTGCAGCGAAAGTTCGGCACGCGTGTTTACAAGGTCAGCATTGATGCGGGGTTTACCTGCCCTAATCGCGACGGCACAGTCGCGTATGGGGGATGCACTTACTGTAACAATGACAGCTTTCGAGCCGGCGGCGCCAGTACGTCTCTGTCAGTGTCCCGCCAAATTGAAAATGGGATCGCATTCCTGCGCCGCCGTTTTCGCGCGACCAAGTTTATCGCCTATTTCCAGAACTATTCGAACACCTATGCTCCTGCCGAAAAACTGGAACCGCTTTATCGCGAAGCACTGTCGCATCCCGATATCATCGGCCTCTCGATTGGAACCCGGCCCGACTGTGTGGAAGACGAAAAACTCCGCTTGATCGAAGACCTGGCACGCCGGCGGTACGTCACTGTCGAATTCGGACTGGAATCCGTTCATGATCGAACTTTGCAGTCAGTCAATCGCGGTCATGATTTCGCCACTTGGCTGCGTGCAATCGAGCGAAGCGCTGGAAGGGGTTTTCATCTGGCGACACACATAATCCTGGGACTTCCTGGCGAGTCTCGCGACGAGATGCTTCAGAGCTCCCGCGTTGTCTCTTCACTGCCCATTGATTTTATCAAGATCCATCATTTGCACGTGGTGACGGGGACTCCCCTGGCGGCCGAATACCGTAGAAAGCCCTTTCCTACTTTCAGCGTTGACGCATATGCCGGCCTGCTCTGCGATTATCTTGAGATTCTGTCGCCTCGCATCTGCGTGCAGCGGCTCTATGGCTTGGCTCCAGAGGAAATGATTTTGGCCCCTAAGTGGAACCTGTCGAAGAACGAAGTGATTTGCAGGCTGAAACAGGAGATGGAGCGGAGAGACTGTTGGCAGGGGAAAATGTCGAATGTCGAAGGTCGAATGTCGAATGCCGGGTAGTGGGATGTCGAAGGTCTAATGTCGAAGGTCGAAGGTCGAAGTGCGAATGTCGAATGCCGGGTAGCCAGGGGAAAGGTCGAATGTCGAAGTGCGAATGTCGAAGTGCGAATGTCGAAGTGCGAATGCAAGATTTAGCAGGTCATCAGGTCAACACGTCGGCGGGTGGTTGATTGCGCAATTCAGCATTCGACATTCGTACTTCGACATTCGCACTTCGACTTTCGCATTCGACATTCGTACTTCGACATTCGCACTTCGACTTTTGCATTCGACATTCGAACTTCGACATTCGACATTGTCACGCGCGGGCCACAAGCTGTACTGGAAACGGCGATTTTCGGGCTTCGTCGGCACCATCAAGAGCAATTTTCAAGAACGAGATGTTCAAGATGAGGCCGGGCAATAATTCAAGAAAGGGATCAACAAGCTCTACCAGCTTCGCCCGGTCGATACCGGCGCGTTTGGCGTCCTCAGCAGTGATCCGCGCAGAATGAGGCAGGCCATTGACCAGCCCTGCAGCATAGTGGCGCAAGTTCTTCTCGTGAAGCCCGTAGTAATGGGATTCATGGTATTGCCGCAGGTCCATCCACGCCAGCCTCAGATAGTTCGGCCACTTGGCCAAGGCACGATAAGCACTGTTGATTGCGCGAAGCTTGAGTCGATTCCTGATTTCGTCAAAGATCTGCCGCATTTCGGGAGTTGCTGACTGGGGATCGGTCATGACAATTTCTTTAGGCATCTCAGAGGGAATACCAGGCTCGACCTGTCCTAGCGACTGGCCCGTGCCGTGATAACCCCACAGCCCGAGAGCCCGCTTCAGCAGAGCGCAATGCAACAGCAATTTGGGATTGATGTAGTGGAACACATCCAGTTCGCGCCGGATTGCCTCGATGTCGGTGGAGCTCAAGTTCAGCGCGCTCATGCGGGATGACTGGGCTGGAACCTCGACATCGTAGGCAATATTCTCGACTGCTTCGGTTCGCAGGCTATCGGCTTTGTTTTCAAAATCGATGGTCTGAAGATTGGGGCGAGCGACTTGCCATAACAAGGGAAGCGAGCCTTCATTGGCCCACACTCGATAAAGGAGATTGACTAGCGGCACGCGCAGCGTCCGTTTGACGTCAAGGTAGAGCGCTGTCAGCTCGCCGGACGCTTGCTGCTCTGAGACTTCCTTCAAAGATTCAGCCATATGACAATTCTCCTTAACGTGCTGATCTATCGACTTGTTGACCTGCTGACCTGTTGACCTGCTGACTTGACGATGACGTTCGACTTTCGACTTGCTCGTGTTCCACGAGCGCGATGATCTGCTTACAAAATTCCGGCAGGTCCTTGGGAATCTGGGCAGAAACAAAATTCCCATCAACCACGACAGGTTCATCTACCCATAGAGCCCCGGCATTTTTCATATCATCCTTGATTGCCGCAACGCTGGTCATTTTCCTGCCGCGCACCACATCGGCTGAAATCAATACCCATCCCGCGTGGCAAACAGAGGCGATAATCTTGTTTTTCCGAGCTGACTCTCGAACAAAATCGAGCACAGCCGGATAGCGCCGCAGACGGTCCGGAGCCCATCCTCCCGGAACCAGCAGAATATCAAAGTCATCGACTTTGAAATCCTCGATCTTACCGTCGGTGGCACAAGGATAACCGTGCTTGCTTGAGTAGGTTTTCTCGCCCGTGCCTGCCACTTTTACCTCATAACCGGCCTCTGTCAGACGCAGCCTCGGATACCACACCTCCAGGTCTTCGTAATTATTCTCAACAAGAATGATGGCGCGTGTTTTGCTCATGATTTCCTCCTCGCTGCTGCCAGCTATTTTAACGCAACGGCGCTAGTTCGCATTATTCATGGCGAACTCTGTTCCAATGACATTGTTCAGACTCAAAGCCGTCCACGTCTACGTCCACGACCACCACGACAACGGGCACGTTAAACGAGCCGGTAGACGTGGGTCGCGTCGCCTCAAAAAAATTAAACCACGGGGAACACTGGGGACACGGGGAGATTAGGTTCTTCTATCAGCAACATCATAGGGCAATTGAGCGGTCCCTTCTGCTCCCCGTGTCCCCAGTTGGTTCAGTCTTTCTCTACGGAACAATCCTGAGCCAGGTAATCGTAGGCGTGGACGTGCTCGTGGCCGTAGTCGGTCTTCAACATGTCGAACTGGAAAAACGATGAACAAAATTCAACATTTTTAGGAACTGATAGCATGGCGAACTCTGTTCCAATGGGCTGTTCGGACCTAAAGCCGTCAACGTCTACGTCCACGACCACGACAACGGGCACGTTAAACGAGCAGGTAGAAGTGGGTCGCGTCACCTCAAAAAAATTGAACCATGGGGAACACTGGAGACACGGAGAGACAAGTTTCTTCTATCAGCAACACCATAGGCAATTGAGCGGTCGCTTCTGGTCCCCGTGTCCCCAGTGTTCCTCGTGGTTCGGTCTTTCTCTACGGAACAATCCTGAGCGAGGTAATCGTAGGCGTGGACGTGATCGTGAACGTGATCGTAGCCGTAATCGGTCTTCAGTGGGCGGCCACGCAGAGCCACCCCTACGATCGGATCGATTTGTCCGGCGGCGATTGTGATGCCGGCGCCGAGTCTACGGCCCCTCCGTCGGAGCCTGCCGTAGCAGCGGCGCCGTTGGCGGCTACACCGTTCTCCGCGGGCGCCTCCGCGGGCTCGCGCGCCAGCAGCCGCGCGGGTAGTCCATTCTGCCAGAAGTTGTAGTAGGTCGATTCAGTCAGTGCCGCGTTGTAATGTTCCAGGATTCGCATCCCTTCACCGGCCCTGAGACTCTTGTTCTTAACCTGGCGCTGCACGATCTTGTCCATCCGTTTCTTCAGATCGCTGGCGAAGTATTGCACCGACTGCACCGCCTCTTCCACGGTAGTTCCGGGGATGAACTTTTCAATGTAGAAGCCGTTGGGCTCTTCCGGGTCTGCATAAACGTGCACCTCGTTGACTCTTCCGAAAAGATTGTGCATGTCGCCCAGGATGTCCTGGTAAGCGCCCATCAGAAAGAACCCAAGGAAATACGGCTCGTTTTCAATGACCGGATGTAAATCCAGATAGGGTTTCGGTCCTCCGATATCGACAAATGCGTCGACTTTGCCATCGCTGTCACAAGTCAGATCGACCAGAATCCCCTGCCGGGTCGGCGGTTCGTCTAGCCGGTGCAAAGGCATGATTGGAAACAGTTGATCGATCGCCCAGTGATCGAGCATGCTTTGGAATACGGAAAAATCGCACAGGTACTGATCGGTCAGCATCAGGTGAAGCTTCTTGAGGTCTTCCGGGAGCTCTTCCTCATCAACTCCGCGAATGCGTTCGGCGATCTTTCCGGTCACCCGCCAATAAAGCTGCTCCACCTTCCCCTTTTCCTGAAGAGACAGATAACCCAGTGAAAAGAGTAAATTCGCTTCGCCGCGCCGCTGCTCGGCATCATGGTGAATCTCGAGAATCTGCGAAAGATCGATGTCTTCCTCGATTTGCCGGTTTAAATAGAGCAGCTCGGTGACCGATTCGTGATCGTTCTCGTCCACTTCAATCGAGGCAGTATCCGTCTCACGGGCCCGAGTCGTGGATCCGAGAACACCCACCACGAGCATCGAATGATAAGCGGTGATGGAACGGCCACTCTCAGAAACCAGAGCCGGATGCGGGACGTCTTCCGCGTCACAGACCTCCTTTACTGTGTAGACGACGCCGTTGACGTATTCCTGCAGCGTGTAATTGATCTCCATCTCGCGCCCCGACCGCGTCCCCTGATAGGAAACGCCCAGGCCGCCGCCGATGTCCAGATAACGAATCGGAATTCCCATTTGCACCAGTTTGGCGTAGACGCGTGTAGCTTCACGCACCGCCGCTTTCACCGTGCGGATGTCATTCATCTGAGAACCCAGATGGAAATGGAGCAATTGAAAAGCGTCGGTCTGGCCGCGCTCTTTCAGATTCTTGACGATGTCGAGTATCTCCAATAACGTGACCCCAAACTTGGACTGCTCGCCGCCCGATTCGGCCCAGCGGCCGCTCCCTTCCGTGGCCAGCCGTACTCGAACGCCGAACGCGAGTTTGATCTGCATCGCCTCGGCGATGGAAAAAAGCTCATCAAACTCGCGCCTCTTCTCCAGCACCGGGATCACATCTTTGCCCAGCTGCCGGCCGGCCAACATCAGCGCCATCATCGTCTGGTCTTTATAGCCGTTACAGATCAGCAACATGTCGTCGCGGTCCAGATGGGCCAGCGTGGCCAGCAGCTCGGCCTTCGACCCACATTCCAGGCCGAAATCATAAGGCGTTCCGGCCTCGATGATCTCCTCGACTACTTCGTGAAGCTGGTTGACCTTGATGGGGTAAACGCCGCGATACACGTTCAGGTATTCGTATTCGATGATGGCTTGCCGGAAAGCTTCATTGAGCTCGATGACTCGCGTTTGAAGCAGGTCTTGAAAGCGAATCAGGCAGGGGAGCTGGATACCGCGCGCTTTCATCTCCGTCACGATCTCGAAGATGTCGATAGACTGGCTGCTCTCATAAACGGGGCGCACTGCAACGTGTCCCTTTTCATTTATGAAAAAGTATCCGCGTCCCCAGCGGTCGATGTCGTACAGGTAAGCGGCCTGTTCGATATCCCAGCGGCTGGTCTGTTGTCTCGGCTGCTCTTCTGTCGTCTCTTTCATCACATCACAATTTACTGGCCTTCTGTCTCCACTGCAATGAGAGATTTGATTTTTTTGCTCGAGTCGTCAAACCGGGCGCATGATCGACGGCTGCAAGCCTGGTGGCGGCACCCACAGAGCCGCGACCGCAAGGGAGCGGCGCGCCAGATTGAATCGTCGCGATCAGGCTCGCAAACCCTCACCGCCCCGCATCCATTATTGCGGCAACTCCACATTGGTGTAGTCGCAAAGTGTCACATCGGCACGCCGCTCCCTTCCGGTCGTGGCTCTGTCGGTGCCGGCGTCGACGACGCCGCACACCGACCCGAAGTACATGCACGGCAACGGCCGCGTCGATGCGGCAAAAAAATCGCGACGTTGCAGATAGGGGAATCACCCTAGGGAGGAGTAGTAAATTTCGGGGCCGGAAAAATCGCAACCACGGGGCCATCCGGGCATCGGACAAATTGTAGAGACGCAAAACATCGCGTCTCTACAATGATATTTTTGGGCCTTGCAGAGTTGCATATGCGCCCTTGGTAAAATTTGACTAAGGAGGAGAACGTATTATGAGAGTTTTCTTAAGATTCAAGGAAAGCGCTACTTCTCAAGTAGTCTATTGGGTGTTCTCGCTGGTGTTTCTAGCTGCAGTGGCCGGAGTTCCAGCGCTCGCCCGCAACAAGCACGGCCAATCGAGAAACGAAGGACGTCTAGTTGAAGAAGTACGCCACCAATTGGTGACACTGCCGTGGTATGGCGTCTTTGACAATCTGGAATATCAGGTTCGGGGTGACACTGTGATCCTCTCGGGCCAGGTCACGCGTCCAACGCTTAAGTCTGATGCCGAGGCAAGAGTGAAGAGATTGGAAGAGGTTTCCCGCGTGATCAACAACATAGAGGTGCTTCCGCTTTCGCCCAATGACGACCGAATTCGCATTGCGACCTATCGCGCTATCTTCTCCCAACCCGGATTGGACCGATACGCGATGATGGCCGTACCGCCAATTCATATCATCGTCAAGAACGGCAATCTGACGCTGGTGGGTGTGGTGGCGACTGAGGGCGATAAGAACCAAGCTGGCATCATCGCCCGCACCGTGTCAGGTGTGTTCAGCGTGACGAATGACCTGAGAGTGGAGAAGTAGTAAGGGCACTAAAGGCAAAAGCACAAAATAAGTGCATAGACATCAAGACGCAGGAGTCCAAGGAGGTGCTTTGATCCCTGCGTCTTGCTTTATTTCCGCATTTTGATTGCGGCGGTCGCGAAAATCACCTGGCGATCCCTTTGTGCCCTTTGTGCCCTTTGTGGTTAAAAAGGTTTTCACAACAATGGGCACTAAGGTTATCTGGAAGCTTTGCAAAGGCACAACTGCCTAAAGAGCCAGACGCAGGAGCAATAAGGAGTTTATCTATGCTCCTTCTTTTATTTCCGATTTTAGTTAGTGCTCGGTGCTTTGCTGCTGGTGCTGTCGGAGAAATTCCCGGAGGCGTTCCTTTACGGGCGGCGGGATCTGCACCTTCTCTTCGCGTAAATCCTGTATCAAACTTACAGTGGAATTATAGGTTTGGAGGAATTTCTCGCACTCGCCGCAGGCCTTAAAGTGCGCCTCCATTTCGATCTGCTCGGGCGCAGATAGATGGTGCTCCAGGTAATCAATCAGCAGCTTGACGACAGCTTTGCATTCAATCACGAAATCTAGCCCGGTAACGATCACCCCTTGAGGGGGCTGACCAAAGGCACTTCCGTCGCAAGCCGCAGGTCGAAGCTCGTAAGTCTGGAACGGTACCGCGAAACGTGCGACTTTCGACCTGCGACTTGCGACGAAGCATCTCTGTTCCCGAACTAAATGATGCGCGACAACCCGCCGAAGATTCAAGCTTTTTAGTGCACGGCGAGCCGTTTTCGCTTGTGTTCCTGCTGTGCCAGAAATCTGCTGATCGTTTTGTGAATGATCAGGCGCCCTCGATGCAATCGCGATTTCACAGCCGGAATGGAGATTGCAAGGATCTCGCTGACTTCTCCCAATGAGAACCCATCAACGTCTCGCAATTGAACGACGGTGCGATAGATCTCCGGCAGTTTTTCGATGGCGCTGCGCACCAGTTGTCGCGTTTCCTTGCGGATCAAGCTGTTTTCGGCGTTTGGCGACCAATCAGCCAACTGAAAGCCGGTATTCTCGGGCGTGTCAGTGCTCCCTGCCGGCATCCAGTCCTCCAAAGAAACCAACGCTCGACGCTTCCTCTGCTCTCGCAATTTCATCAAGGCCGTATTCACCGCAATCTTGTACAGCCATGGGGACAAACGCTCTGCGTCCCGAAAGCTGTCAATTTTGCGGAATACTTTCAGAAATACGTCCTGCAATACTTCTTCCGCGTCCTGCGGATTGCGCGTATATTGAAGCGCCAGGTAGTAGACTTTTCCGCCATACTTCTGAATCAATTCTTCGAGTGCTGTTTGGTTGCCCTGCTTCATTCGCTGGACCAGAATTCTTTCTCTCTCAGGGCCCACATTGAGAGCACTCTCACTGAGCTGGTTTTTCATTGGACTCTTCCTCTTTCAGAGCGAGTATTGAGCCCTGAATTATTCATTGCACTCTTTAGACGTAAAAGCACGAGATACCGTTTCAATTGGCGCAGGCACTGCCGCATGGGAGTGATATTCTTATGGACCTTCGCCAGCATGATGCCGCCTTCCAGGCCGGCAACGATGAATTGAGCCACTTCGCGTAAATCAACATCTTTTTGAAGTTCCCCAGCGCTCTCCTCGAGCAGCCGGTAAAACAGGTCGGACATTCCTTGAAAGATCTCCTGCAGCCTCTTGCGAAAACCTTCATGCAAGTCGCTCAGCTCGAGCGCCATGTTCCCAAACAGACAGCCGCCACAGCAGCCCGATTCGGACTGCTCCATTTCCAGCGTGTCCAGCAGCCGCATCAGCTTGTTAAAGGCGGTGTCATCGGATGCGAGAATCGGCGAAAGGCATTCCCGTCGAAATTGTTCGATATAGTGCTCTACCACCGCAAAGCCGAGTTCCTCCTTGCTTTTGAAATAAAAGTAAAAATTCCCCTTCTTAATTCCCGTCTTCTGAAGAATGTCGTCCACCGAGGTATGATTAAATCCTTTAATATGAACAAGATCGGAGGCCGCCTCGATGATCTGCTCTCTCTTTCCTGACATAATTCTCACTGTACCAACTGGTTGGTCTAATAGTAGGATGCCGGACACTTCGTGTCAAGTGGTAAATACGCTCAGACTGTCAGCTATCAGGTGCTGCCCAGGTGCCAGGGATGGGTCTATGGCTGAAAGCTGAAACTTCAGAGGTCAGAGCTAGGTTCCCTTGGCGCGCATAAAGTTCACAAAATGGTCAAATTTTGAAGCAGTACCGAGGCCACCATGGGGCTTGTCCCCATGGAGCCATGATTGGAAACTAACTGTATCGCAACTTACGTCTCCCGCCACCACGGGGCTTGCCCCATGGAGCGATGACTTCCGACTATCCAGTGAACGATTTTAAAGTCGGCAGTGGGCACCGGCGCGACCGATTAGTTTTTCAATCATCGCTCCACGGGGCCAAGCCCCGTGGTGGCGCAGGAGCAAGGGCCGCTGTTAGTTTCCAATCCCGGCTCCACGGGGACAAGCCCCGTGGTGGCGGTATGAGGTCGCTCGCTAGGATTCTAGCTGACAGGAGCTGATTGCTGACAGCTGAGGCGTCGGGCGGCAGAAAATTGCTTCCCGGACCTAATTTTGCTTCGTTACAATGGCTAGCAATGAGATTGTCGCTATTTTTCATCCTGCTTTCTGTCAGCGGCTTGCACGCCCAGGAGCCACAACCGCAAGTCCCTGCCAAACCACCAGAAATCTCTCAGAAGGATCTTCAATCGTATCTTGATTTTGCACGTGCTCGGGCCACCCCCCTTGCGAGACAGGATAATTTCGCCACCCTGGCCCGCAACAGCTTTGACCGCGTTTACCTGCACCAGATGCGCAACGGTTTTTATCTAAAGCCTTCTCCCCGGAGGGTAATGAAACAGATCGAGGATATTTTTCATGAAGTCGACAAGGCCAGAGATACCTTGCGTGAGCTACGTGGAAATGGCGCCAGCGTTCCATCGCGAAAAGACATGCGCAAGATCATGGATCAGCTCGACCACATAGCGCGGGACATACAAGCTAATTTTCAGGAATACTTCAATGAAGTGAATCGCGGACTGGTGAGCTTTCAGATCCCTCAATTATCCGAGCTCGACCTGCAATGGAAGTTTTATCTTGTGCGGGTCGATCAGTGCTTTGGAATGCTCGCCGACCGGCTCGAGCAATATTTTTTTAATCCAGAGCCTGCTCGAGCCGACCTGCAGGATTATCACAGCGCCGGAATTGGAACGATCACCAAAGCGATCCACGAACTGACGCGAGTCTATCGTGCCAAGCTGCGCTAATGACGAATGACAAAGGTGGTCAGTGGACTGTGGTCCGTTGTCCGTGGTCCGTTGTCCGTTGCAGCAGCTTTCATCAATCAGTAGTCAGCTTTCAGCAATTAGAATGTGACCAAGGCTGTTGGCTGACCGCTGAAAGCTAATTACCACAGACAACTGACAACGGACCACGGACCACCGTTGTCATTCGACATTCAAAATTATGATCTACTTTGGTCCGGCCGGCTGGGTTTACCGCGATTGGGAAGGCGTTTTCTATCCAAAGAAAAAGGAACGGCGATTCGATCCTCTCGCTTACACTGCGCAGTATTTCGATGTAGTGGAGATCAACAGCTCCTTTTATCATCCCCCTTCCTCCGATACGGTTATCCGGTGGATAAAGAGGGTAGCTCTCAACCCTCGATTTAAATTCACTGCCAAGCTGTGGCGCAAATTTACTCATGAGAAGGATTACATTGACTCGGATCTGGATCAATTCCGCAAGGCTGTCGATCCTTTGATGGAGGAAACAAAGTTGGGCGCACTCCTGATGCAATTCCCATGGTCCTTCAAAAATGGAGACGAGGAGCGAGCCTATCTGGCAAAATTAGTGCGAAGCCTAAGTCCCTATCCTCTGGTTTTGGAAGTCCGCCACAATTCTTGGAACGCAGAGCCAATATTTGAATTCCTTCGTGAAATGAAAGTGGGGTTCTGCAATATAGATCAACCGGTTATCGGTCAATCCATCCGTCCGATGGCCGTCGTCACGGCCCCGACTGCGTATTTTCGACTGCACGGGCGGAATTACAGAAACTGGTTTCGCGAGAAATCGGACGTCAATGAACGTTACGACTATCTTTACAATTCAGAAGAACTCGAGCAGGCCAAAGAGATCGTGGAAACGATCGCGGAAAGATCGAGAGAAACCTACGCCATTCTCAACAACCACCGCAATGCCCAGGCGGCCACCAATGCGCTGGAGCTCAAGAGCCGCGTCACAGGTAGAAAAGTAGCCGCACCGGAGGTGCTGCTAGAACGCTATCCGGACTTAAAGGAAT
>DASYPF010000078.1:0-15401 GCA_036006905.1 Acidobacteriota bacterium | reverse complement strand
TGCGGATGTCCGCCCCGCGAAAGCGATAGATGGACTGGTCTTCGTCTCCCACCACGCAGATGTTGTCATGGTACGTGGTCAGCAGCTTGATCAGTTCATATTGGGGCCGGTTAGTATCCTGGTACTCATCGACCATAACGTAGCGGTAGCACTGGTTGTAGTGCTCCAGCAAGTCCGAATGCTCGCGGAAAAGGCGGCAGGTCAGCAAAATCAGGTCGTCAAAATCTACGGCGTTGGACTTCTTAAGAAATTCCTGATAAGCGGCATAGGCGTTGCCGACCATCTCCATCTCGCGGTTGTAAGCGCCTTCCAGATACTGCTTGGGTCCGATGGAATGATTCTTGGCATAACTAATCATGGAATGCACTTTGCGGTGCGGGAGAAGCGACTCATCCACTTGCTGCTCCTTGAGAATCGATTTGATGGCTGACTTCTGATCGTCGGAATCGTAAATCGTGAAGTCTCGCCCGTAGCCCAGGCGGTCGATATGGCGCCGCAACACCCGAACTGCAAACGAGTGGAAAGTAGAAAGCATGGGGTTGCCGCTGCGCGCTGCCAGCAGATGTAGTACGCGCTGCTTCATTTCGGCGGCAGCCTTGTTGGTAAATGTGACGGCCAGAATATTCTCCGGGCGCGCGTAGTTCTGGTCGATCAGGTAAGCAATGCGAAACGTAATAGTGCGCGTCTTGCCACTGCCGGCTCCCGCCAGGATGAGAAGCGGCCCCTGTACGTGCTCGACGGCCTCGCGTTGGGGCGGATTAAGACCTTCCAGCAGTGTGCGGTATGTCATGACTACAAAACCGGTATCACCTCGCTTTTGCGAACAAAAATTTCCATCTGCGATCTTGGCGTCTTCACCGGAAATTTTCAACCGCAAAGCGTTTAGCCGCAAATGAACGGGTTTCGAATTGGCAGATTGGCAGGTTGGAGGTTGGCAGATTGGCAGGTTGGCAGGTTGAAGGTTGGCAGGTTGGCAGGTTGGCAGGTTGGAGATTTCACGTTGGGGTTAGCATGTTGGTTCCTTCGGCGTTCGGGCGCGTAACGGAGGGCGGGAATTCGTGGGAGGAATTGGGGACGGAGGAATTGGGGACAGACCCTTTCGAATTGGGGACAGACCCCTAATGCACCAATTCGAAGGGGTCTGTCCCCAATTCGAAGGGGTCTGTCCCCAATTCGAAGGGGTCTGTCCCCAATTCCTCGTCCAATTCGAGGGTCTGTCCCCAATTCGAAGGGGTCTGTCCCCAATTCCCTACACGAAGGGGTCTGTCCCCAATTCGAGGGGGTCTGTCCCCAATTCCCTGACCCCATTTTTCATGCCTCGCCTTGGTGCCTTGGTGGTGAATCCGAGATCCGCATTCATTCACGTTCATTTGCGGGTAAAACTCTCCGTTATAATCGATGCGGTGACTTTCCATTTCCAGCACATTGATCTCAACGCGATTCTCCCCGATGAAGACTTCAGGATTTCGTTTCATGCCGACGACAGCGAGCTCCAAGGAATACAGCAATTTGGCATCGTGCAGCCGTTAATCCTGGTGGCTGATGAGGGTGCCGGCGGCTCGTCCGCCGTGGCAAACTTTCGCGTCATCTGCGGCTTCCGACGCCTGCAGGCAGCAAGAGGCGCGGGATTAAGCACGGTTCCAGCCATGATCTGCAAGGATCTGACGCAAAAGCAGGCCGTGTTGCTCAGCCTGCTCGAGCGTCTAAGCCATGGCCCCATGAACGCGGTCGAACGCGCGCGGAGCCTGCGTAAATTTACTGCCAACGGCTGGTCACGCCGGGAATTGATTCAGAACTTATTTCCACTCCTGGGAATGAAGTTCAACGAGATGATTTGCGAGCAGTTGGATGCGCTTTTGGAATTGCCCGCCCATATTCAGTTACGCGTGGCCCGCGGCGAAATTTACCTTCACACGGCACACCGGCTTTCGCACTGGGCGCCGCACCAGAGCCAGATTGGTCAATGGTTTGCAGACTTGAAGTTGGGGGCAAACAAGCAGCGCGAATTACTCGATCTGATGGATGAAGTAACGCGTGCCGGTAAAATGGAAAGGGAAATATTGATCCAAGAACTGGAAGAAAGGCGCAAGAACCCAAAGCCTCTTGAGGTCTATGGAGCATGGCTTCATTACTTGAAGACGCGTCGTTATCCGCAGCTCAGCCAGGTACAGCGCGAATTTGAACAAAACAGGGCACGCTTTCGCCTACCCGGACAAATCCAGCTCTCAGCGCCTCCGTTCTTTGAAGAGAATCGGTACCAGGTGACTTTTCCGTTTCAGTCGCGCGAGGAGCTCAAACGATATTCGCGCAAGCTGCTGGAAATTGCCGACATGCCCGAGTTGGAAGCGATCTTGAAACTGATTTAAGGCGATTTGATTGTAGGGGCGGCCCTGCGTGGCCGCCCGGACTTGGGTGTCGGGTGTCACCCGTCACCCGCGTTTCATTGACTTGCCGCCATTCTTTCCAGAATGGAGATCGTTCGTGATCCGCGGTTGCATACCAGCACGTACCGATCATCGTGGCTGATTGTCACCCACGAGGGCCGGACGCCAACGGAAACCTGGTCGAGTTGTGTAAGATTTTCAGCATCGAAGATCGCAAGTTTTCCTTCCAGCCCGTTGGTCGCGTACAGGTACTTGCCGTCGGCGCTGATTCCCATCGCCGATGGTCCGCTTCCGGTAGAAATGCGTTTGTTCTCTTTTTCTTCTTCCAGTGACACGCGCACCACGCTATTGCGAGGACTGAGAGCAAACAGCCAGCGCTCGGCCGGATCGATTACCAGTGGAGTATCCCTGGCTGTCACCAGGTCAAAGGTCCGCACCAGCTTCCTGCTGGCCAGATCCACCACGGCGACCTTTCGCATCCCCACCGCCACATAAGCACGCTGCCGCCGCGCTGCGACCGCCAGGCCAGTCGCGGCCGCGTCGAAAACAACTTCTTTCAAGGGGCGAAAACTGTAGCCGCTCAAGAAGGCAACTTTCTGTTCTCGAGACAGCAGCACTAATATTTCTTTCCCGAACTGCCCGAAATAGGTAGGCGCACCGGCGACAAACACGCTGCGAATGAATCGGTTCCCGTACAAATCCAGCAGCGAGATCTTCCGACCATTCCAGTGGCCGACCAGAGCAAGTTTATTTCCCGGAAGCAAATGTAGGAACAAAGGCGTGCCATCCAGCCGAAGTCGATTGATCGGCCGGCCCTGGCGCAAGTCATAAAACAGCAGTTCGTTATTCTCAGTGACGATCACCAACTTGGCATTGTTGGGTGTGATGGCGCATGACACTGGTGCTGAATCGAGGTTCACTGTGGTGAAAACTCGATGGGTCTCCTGGGCCAGCGCGCTGGAGGAAGCGAGGCAGACAACGAACTGGAAGGTGGCAGCGGCGCCCAAGCAGGGCTGCGACCGTAACAGTGCGCGAAGGACGTAACGCAAAGGCGCAAAGACGCAATGGCGCCAAGCGGGTGAGGGCGGGCACATGTGCCCAACTCTTCTGTCTAAGCTTCGCATGCCTGATTTCAGTCGGCACATGTACCGCCCTCACCCGATTGGCGCCATTGCGTCTTTGCGCCTTTGCGTTACGTCCTTCGCGGTTTCACCGGTGAAACACCACCCGCTCCGCGCCTTCCATTTTCCGAAATCGTTCGATCCACTCCATGCATTGCTCCGATCCTGTGGCCTGGCGCACGTCTATATGATTCGTGTGCTCAAGATTTTGGCGAAGAAAAGATTGCAGCACGTGGGTTTCCCACCGTTTCTCCGGCAGCGCCTTGGCAAAAAACAAGTTTTCGATTTTACTGATCAGCTTCTTGCGCTGATCCTTCCGGCCGCTGTAGTGGAAGTCGCCGCCAAACCTGCCGCCGCGCACAAAAAACAGCCGAACGGCGGCCCTCTTGTCGGAGGGAAGGACCAGAATCAAATCGCAATCTCGATAGTATTCGGATTGACGTTCCTGAACCTCCATCTGGAAATTGACTTCTGGCTTCCACCTCTCAATGGCACGGGCTTCTTCCAGGAAAGCTTCCAATTCGCTTCCCAGACAACAAAACTCTATCTTGTATAGCCGCTCATGAATGCGTCGCAGCTTTTCATCCCACGCTCGGGGAGGAATAAAATAACTGCGTACACGCTGATACAGATTCTTGCTTTTGCCTACATAAAACGTCTTCCCCTCACGATCGAGCATCCAGTAGATTCCAGGCTGCTGTGGTATCACATCCAGCCACTCCGGGGAGAAGCCATAACACTCGAAATCGACTTCACCGCGTCCCGCAGCCAGGAGCTGTAGGGGCTCCAAGCCCCAGTGCTGATCCAGAAAACTCACTGCTTCACCCAAGAGCGAAGCAATCTGGTCCGTTTTGGCCGGTTCTCGGAGACTGGCACCCATCCTCGCCGCCACTTCTGGCAGCTTGACCCTTTCGCGCTTCCGAGACGGCATTGCGGCGCGCCACAGATCCTGAAACTCCCAGGCGCTGCAGTCCGCGTCGGGAAGCCAGCCGGCGGCCCGGCTCAGCAGATCCAACGTGCTCCTCAGGTCAGGCCAGCAAACTACGCAGGACTGCAGACATCGACGGAATCCAATCTTGTCGCCTGTAAGGAGACCCGCACGAGAGCCTCCTCCCAACTCCCAGGCGGCAGCAAAGCAGCAGAATGGGGAATCCTTCCACTCCTCCTCGGAAAATTGCAGTCCTGCCGGAAGGAAAAGGCGGCAGCATTGCCGCTTGATCGCGCCGCCCGACCAGAGCTGAGCCACCAACTCTTCGATCACTCCATGCCTGCCAGGTATTTGGCCGCGCATGGATGCAACGATGCTAAAATCGCTTCGAATTTTGTCCATCATATTTTGTAGGCGTCGAGGCATTAACAAGCATTCTCCGCGCGCGCCCTCACAACGTGAGAGACAATTGAACCGCGAAGAGCGCCAAGACCGCGAAGAGAAATAATACCAGTTTGCGGAATGATGGATGACGCTACATTTCCCTTGCAGCTTGCTCGACTGGATCAAGCAACTGGACGTGGCGGTGGACGCCAAAGAAGCTCAGATTGAGCGATGGGCCAGGGAGGATCAGGCGGCATCCCGACTGATGACGATTCCTGGAGTGGGGGCATGCACGGCTTTAACGGTGCAGTTGATCTTAGGGCCGGTGGAAACGTTTTCGTACCGCCAAGCAAGTGGTCAGCTATGTGGGGCTGGACTGTTCTGAGTGCAGCACCAACGATGCGTATCAGAAGCGCCGCTACGGTCAGATTAGCAAGCAAGGGAACAAACTGCTTCGCTTCCCCCCAGCACCAGTCTTTTATCTATCTAAATCGGACCGGTGCAGCTCAAAGAAGCCACCGAGTCGCGGCTCAGAACTCGCCAGAGCAGCATCCCATTTCTAAAATTGCCTTAGTTCGGTGCAGGACGACAATACCGTCGATCCGGAAGTTTGCGCGGGAAGGCACACTGCACCAGTTTTCAGCCATCTGTGTGCATCTTGGTTGCGTGGTATCGTGGAATGCAACAGAGAAAACCTGGGATTGCCCTTGCCACGGGTCCCGCTACACCGCATTCGGCCAGGTCGTCAATGGCCCGGCCAATGCAGGGCTCGAGGAGTTGAAGGAATCCACAGAAGAAGAGCAGTTACGGAAGATTTGTGAATAAACGTCACCGTAATTCTGAATTCGAGCGTTTTGCCCGCGATCGAAGCATGCTGCCCACTATGTAGAAGGGGAGCGAAAAGAACAAAGTGCTTCCTCTAACCGCTCCGAGAGCTATCTCCGTCGTGTCGGAAAGAAATCTCAATGCCGTTCTCGCCAAGCCGGGCTGTGCCCCATGCCTGGGAATCAGGTTGCCATTTGCGGGGCCATTGAGAATATTGCCCTCAGGATCGAATCTGGATCCGTGGCATGGGCAATCCCAACTATTCTCCTCAGAGTTCCAGGAAACAATGCAACCGAGATGGGGACAGACCGCGGATCGCTCGTGCAGCGTCCCTGCGGCATCTCGATAAATCGCGAACTTTTCCAGTCCCCGGCGCAAAATTGCGCCCGCACCGGGCGCGACTTGCCTTGCCGAATTCACTTCGCCCGGGGTTACCCAATCGATATATTGCGCGGCCACATTGACATTTTCGACTGCGAACTCGCCTGCAGCTCCAAGACTTTTGCGGGACGGGCTGTACAGATCTTCCCAGCGGTTTGTCCTTTCCAAAATCAAATCAGTGAGTAATAGTCCGGCGATTGTACCATGTGTCATCCCCATCCCTGAGTCGCCGGTGGCAATGAAAACGTTGGGAGAATCCATGGGGTTTCGGCCAATGAAAGCCAGGCCGTCGATGCTTTCCATGACTTGGCCGGACCAGCGGAAATCAATATCTCCCATCATAGGAAAGCGGGTACGCGCCCAAGACTCAATGTCGGCATAGCGTTGATCTGCATCGTTCGCCTGTCCGGTTTTATGGTCTGCACCTCCGATAATCAGAATTGCCTTACCATTTCGCTGTGATTTTGAACCGGCCGTTTGCAACCTAACATAATGGTATGGGTCGGCAATATCCCAATAGAGCGCTTTCACGACAGCATCTCGAGGAACACCAGCGCCGATAACAAAACTCCGATAGGCACTCTGCTTACTGTGCATAGCGATTCTGTTGTTGACAGGCGTATTGGTGGCCACGACGACGGCTTCCGCTGTGACCGCCGCTCCGGTGCTGGCGTGAACCCGCGCCGGCGATCCCCCTTGGATGTGATCGGCATGGGTATCAGTGTAGATGCGTCCCTTGAGAGCTTGTATCTTGGAGGCGAGCGCCGCTAGATACTTCAGGGGATGAAACTGCGCTTGTCGCGGAAATCGGAGGCAGGGCCCGGTGTTGAAATCACGTATGGGAGCCCGATCCACCCACTCCACATCGTTCAGACCGGCGCGATGGCAGGCTTCGAACTCCCGATCCAGCTCTTCGGTAGTTGCGTCCGGCGGCGCAAAAAGATAACCATCCAGCCGTTCGAAGTCGCAGCCGATCTTGTTTTCCCTGACAACGGACTCAATCAGATCGATAGCAGCAGAGTGGCTTTCTGCGGCCAATCTCGCGGCCGTCTTTCCGTGGATGGATTCGATATTATAGTAACGATCATCGATTGCATTACTCAGATGTGCCGTCGTCAAGGACGTCTCCCCTCCTCCTATGGGGCCATCGTCCAAAACAATGACTGATTTCCCTTGGCGAGCAAGTAGGTACGCCGTTGTTATCCCGGTTATCCCAGCTCCCACTACGCACACATCTGCCCGGACATCTTCAGAAAGCGGCAGGTGCCGCGGCATTTTTGTGGTCGCCGCCCACACCGAAGTATTCCGTACTGAGTTGGCCTCTACCTTCATCCGCTTACCCATTGGGCCGTCCCATCCGGGGGAACACAAACTATAGAGCGGCAAAAAGGCACAAGAGTACCAGAGCCATTGCCATCGCGACGCGCCGTTGACGTCTGGCTCCGCCATGCATTCTTACTGGCCCTTTTTATGCCCTTTTTTCTTGTGCTGTTTCAGCACAGTGCGAGCTGCTACTTCTTTTGCCCGTTTACCGTAGCGGCCGGACTTTTGAGCCTTTTCTTTTATATGTTCGTATTGGCGCTGCTCCTTCTTTCCAACGCCCCGAACATGCTTTTTCTTTGGCATCGTTTATCCCCTCGGATATTGTCATTGCGATTTGCCCAGAAGCTGCGGCCGCTTGATCTGATGTTGTGTCAAGCACTCCTACCGCAGTTTAGCATGGCGGCCAAAGGACTTTTTTGTTGTCCTGATCGCTTCCTTCCTCGATTCAGACACACGGCTGGCGATCCTCGCTATACTTGCTTTGAATGAAACAACAGACCAAATTCACTTTCGGGCCCCTTCTAGTGGAACTGGTCATTTACGCCCTTTTAGTCACGCTTTATTTCTTTCTGGTTCTCTATTTTCTGGGTGGCTGGATCAAACAGCTCTTTGACCAGCACAAAACCGTTTACGCATTCGTCTCGCTGGCGCTTATCGTGGGTCAGGGATTCCTCCTTGAAATATTGACCGCGGTTTTGCTGAAGAGCGTTCGGTGGCGGTAATCGTATGAATTTCTTGATCTCGGGCCAGCACATCAATCCGATCTATCTCGCTGTTACAGGATTCCTAATCGGTGTGTTTGGCGGTTTCTTCGGGGTGGGAGGCAGTTTTCTAGCGGGGCCGGCTCTGTATGCCGTTGGAGTTCCGATGAATTTTGTTGTGGGCACCGATCTTGCCCATATCGTGGGAAAGTCCATAGTCGCCGCAAAAAAACACAGCGCGCTAGGAAATGTGGACATCAAACTGGGAATGGCGATGGTCTTGGGGACAATCATGGGAGTCGAGACCGGAGCTCAGGGGATTGAGTATTTCAAGCGCCAAGCCAATGTGAACCTGGTGGTCGGTTCGGGGTTGACAATAGTCTTAGTCTCTATATCAACTTTCATCTTCTGGGAAGTGTGGCGAACATCAGAAATGCAGAACAGGCGCAGGATAAAGAGAAAGAGGAAGGATGAATCGGCATTTGACCATTTTCCCAAACGGGTCTGGCGAATCAAGTTGCCCCCGATGATTGAACTGCCGGTTTCCGACATCAAGAAGCTATCTTTATGGGTCATTTTGTTTGTTTCTTTTATAGGAGGAATCTTCAGCGGATTTCTCGGCGGCGGCGCCGGCTATATACGGATGCCCATGCTGGTTTACATTTTGGGAGTTCCCACACATGTAGCAGTGGGAACAGACTTGTTCGAGGTGGTAATTTCGGCCAGTTACGGAACCGTCTCGCATGCCCTAAAGGGAAATGTAGACATAATGATTGCCCTCGTCATGCACACCGGCGCCGCAATTGGCGCTCAAATTGGGGCTCTGCTGACGGAACGGTTCAGCGGACCACGAATCAGACTGGCGTTTGCTCCCCTACCGTTGTTGGGCGCAGCGTTGCTTGTTTACAACCTCTTTACACGAGGAGAATTAAAGTGAAGACTCCGATAGAGGAATCAACGATGGTGCGCCTGAAATGCCGAAGAGAGGAGCTCGAAACTCATGAGCCCCATTGCGGCTCCTGGGTTTGGATATTTAGAGGCAGTGTACCGTGCCCCAGAAGGGCATCTAGCTCGTAGCCCGGGGCGCCTTCTATGAAAGTCTGCCTGCTTCGCTCCCCTGCTCCTCTCTCCGAAATGCCAACGGTTTCAAATCTTGACCGAATTGTGAACTTTATGCGCGCCAAGGGAACCTGGGCCTTAGCGTTCTTCGCGTACTTCGCCGTTCGAGCTTTTTGATTTTTCACAAGTTCTCACGGGCGTGGTTCTGATTGAAAGAGTTCCCCATGGATAACGCAGCTCAGACCCGACCGGCAGCGTCCCACCGAGGACGAACAGCGAAACACTGGATGGCGGATGGCGCCCTGCTGCTAACGACCTTCATTTGGGGCTTTTCGTTTGTCGTTGTCAAACATGCGCTGCGAGAAATTCCGGTATTTTACTTCAACGCCCTCCGCTTCTCTGCTGCCATACTGGTGTTCCTTCCTTTCATGTTCAGACAATGGAAGAACTCAAAGCCGTCGCTGGTTCCGGGACTAATCCTTGCATTCTTTCTGTATCTCGGTTTTGCCTTTCAAGCGGCGGGCTTGCAATACACGACCCCCTCCAAGTCAGCATTCATCACTGCATCGTCGGTGATCGGCGTTCCCATTTTCATGTTCATTTTTTTTCGGAAGAAATCGGACATTTTCGCCTTGGTCGGAGTTGTCATCGCTTCTGCCGGACTGTATTTTCTCGGCGTTCCTCCAAACAGTTTGGGCCTAAACCACGGCGACAGCCTGACGGCGGTTTGCGCGGTTGCCTGGGCATTCCATATCATCTTCACCGGGCGATTTTCACGCCAACATCCCCTAGCGGCGCTGGCGGCCGTGCAGATTCTCTTCACGGGACTCGGTTTCTGGCTGACAACGCTCTTGCTCGGCCAAGCCGGCCCGGTAGGGCAAAACATCATCCCCGCCATACTTTACAGCGGGATTCTTGCGACCAGCGTTTGTTTCGCGCTTCAGTTATGGGCGCAGCGACACACTTCTGCGACCCGTGCCGGGCTGCTGCTCACTACGGAGCCCCTATTTGCGGCGGCCACCTCCTATTTTTGGACCGGAGAACGTCTTACCGGCAGAGAAATGTCCGGAGGGATACTGATCATCGCCGGCGTCGTTATGGCAGAGGCCGGTTATCACTGGAAAAATCTGCGCGCTCGCACTGGCAGTCGTTCCGAGTGATCTGTGCTAAAATTATTGATGGTACTACTAGACATGCGATCGTAATTAAAAAAACAACACTTTCCGAATCTCGCGCGTATAACTAAAGTGAATCTAAGATTTGTGGAGGAATAAATGGAAAGAAAAAAATGGAGTGAGATCATACAAGAGCGGCGGGGTCTGGCGTTCCTGATGCTCTTGCTCACACTAGCAATCGGCATCGCCATTGGGACCGTCATTCAGCGCGGCGCCAGCGCTAAAGCGAAGCCTGATATACAGCAGCTCAAGATATCAGGCGAAGGGCAACCGTTGGGCCTGGACAACCCCATTTCGTTGCAAGAGGGTTTTTCGAAAGTGGCCCAGACTGTGGGCCCTGCCGTCGTTAATATCAACACCAAACAGATTATCACTGCAGCAAGTTCCCGCAAACGGGGACAGCGGGGAGAATCGCCTGACTTTGGTGATGATCTTTTCGATCGCTTCTTCGGCGCCATTCCTGATATGGACCGCGTACAAAGAGGTTTGGGGTCAGGAGTCATCGTCGATGGTTCCGGCTATATTCTAACCAACCATCACGTCATCAATAAGGTCAACAAGATTACCGTGCACTTGAAATCTGGCGAAGAGTTCAGCGGGCGAGTGGTCGGGGATGATCCTGATGCGGATCTGGCAATAGTGAGAATCGATACTAAGAAACCGCTTCCTTTTGCCAAAGTGGGTGATGCAGACAAACTGAAGGTTGGTGATTGGGTGCTGGCCATCGGCAGCCCCTTTGGCTTGGATCAGACTGTAACTGCCGGGATTATCAGCGCAACGCATCGTACCGTCGATACCGCCGAAGGCACCAACCCGTTTGGCGATTACCTGCAGACTGACGCCGCTATCAATATGGGAAACAGCGGCGGTCCGCTCGTAAATATGCGGGGCGAGGTGGTCGGCATCAATTCGTTCATCACCAGCCAGACAGGCGGCAATCTTGGCGTAGGATTCGCCATACCCAGCACCGTGTTCGTGAATACCTATAATCAACTGATCTCCAAGGGAAAAATCGAGCGTGGCTGGCTTGGCGTAACCATGAATCTTGGACCGTTTACGCCTGAAATGGCCAAATACTTTGGTGTATCGGCACGCGATAGCAGCGGTTACGGAGTGCTCATTACGCAGTTGGTTGACGAACAAGGCGCTCCGTCGAAGACCGCCGGTCCGGCCGCCAAGGCAGGTATCCATGAGGAGGATGTGATCATGGAATTTGACGGAAAACCGATCCGCAACTCCTTCGACCTGCGATCGGCTGTCGCGAACACGCCTCCCGGAAAAACAGTGCTTGTTAAGGTAATTCGTTTTGGCGAGGTCAAGACATTCAATGTGAAGCTGGAAGAGCGCGTTTACAAAGTGCCCGGTCGGGAGGAATCGATTTCCACTGAAGAGCGGCCCGAACCGCGCAGGGACAAGGAAATCGGCTTGGTCATTCGTGACCTGACACCCAGCCAGGCTCAACAACTTAGCATTGACGAAGGCGGCGGCGCTCTGGTCGAGGACGTCAGCGCCGGCAGCTTGGCCGACGACGCCGGCTTGCAGCCCAGGATGATCATTGTGAAAGCCAATGGCAAACAAATTAAGTCGGCGGTGCAGTTAAAGAACCTGCTCAGCAGCTTACATTCGGGCGAAGCAGTGATATTGAAAGTGATCGTGCCGCCGATTGCAAACCGAGAGCAGCGCTCGCAGCTCACGGTTTTTTACACCTCGTTTACCAAGCCCTGAAAGGCTGGATCGCGGGCGCGGGACAAAAAGGGCGGGTTGAACCCGCCCTTTTTTATTGGCGCGCCGTCCTCTTTTGCGTTTTTTAGAAAGTTCCTCTTTCACCCTGTTCCCCACTCCCCTATCTCGGATTATTCATAAAACTTTCACGGAAAGCTCAACGCAAAAGCGCAAAGACGCGAAGACGCACAGTGGGTGAGGGGGAGTGTATGTGCCCACCTCCTCGATGCAGCTTGCAGACCCTCATCTTCGGTGGGCACATACACTCCCCCTCACTACTTGGCGTCTTCGCGCCTTTGCGCCTTTGCGTTAGGTCTTTCACTCTCCTCCCCTTGCCTCCGATTCCGTGTCGCCTTAGACTGATCACTTCTTATCCTGTTTTGAGGCTGGCATGAGCAAGGTGCGCGCTTTCAAGAATTTCATTAACGGCGAATGGGCCTCCTGTCGTTCCGGAAGGATCTTCGAGAATCGTAATCCTGCCGATCAGGACGATATTGTCGGTTTGTTCCAAGACTCTTCAGAAGAAGACATCAGAGACGCGGTGGAAGCGGCAGTCGCAGCGTATACGAAATGGCGTTTGTACCCTGCGCCCCGCCGGGCTGAGATCCTGTTTCGCGCCGGCCAAATGCTGATCCAGAGAAAAGAGGAGTTCGCCCGCGACATGACTCGCGAAATGGGAAAGGTGCTTAACGAGACGCGCGGCGATGTTCAGGAAGCCATCGACATGACCTTCTTCATTGCGGGCGAAGGGCGGCGGATGCATGGCCACACTGTCCCCTCGGAGTTGCCAAACAAGTTTGCCATGTCGGTGCGTATGCCGCTCGGCGTGTGCGGGTTGATTACTCCCTGGAACTTCCCCATGGCCATCCCCTCCTGGAAAATGATCCCGGCCCTGGTGTGCGGCAACACCGTCGTGATCAAGCCTGCCGAAGACACTCCCCTTTCAGCGGTGAATTTTTGCCAGGTGCTGGAACAGGCGGGCATGCCAAAGGGAGTGGTCAATCTGGTTAGCGGGTTTGGCCCCTCGGCCGGAGCGCCGCTAGTGCGGCATTGCGAGACAGCGATGATTTCCTTCACCGGATCAACATCAGTCGGACAGTCAGTCGCCGCCATGTGTGCGCCCCATAACAAGCCGCACCATCTTGAGATGGGCGGCAAGAACATTATCATCGTTCTCGACGACGCCAATATTGATCTGGCGGTCGAAGGCGCCATCTGGGGTGGATTCGGAACGACCGGGCAGCGGTGTACCGCGGCGAGCCGCGTCGCCGTTCACAAGAAAGTCTACAAGGAATTCATCAAGAAGTTTGTGGATCGCGCCAAGAAGCTTCGCGTCGGCAACGGACTCGATGAGAAAGTGGAAATGGGTCCGGTAATCAACGCCAGCCAGTTGAAGACCATCCAGGAGTACGTAAGTATTGGAAAAGAAGAAGGCGCAAAGTTACTGCTGGGTGGAAGCGTGCTGCAAAAAGGCGGCTTTAAGGCAGGTTTCTTCCACGAACCGACCATCTTTGCAGACGCGGATCCCAAAATGCGCATTGCGCGCGAAGAAATCTTCGGCCCGGTTGTGACCGTTCTCGCGGTCAGCAGCCTGGAAGAGGCAATTGAAGTCGGGAACTCGGTAGAGTACGGGCTCTCCTCATCTATTTACACTCAGAACGTCAATAATGCTTTTATCGCCATGCGCGACATGTTCACCGGGATTTTTTACGTCAATTCCTCAACCATCGGCGCAGAGGTTCACCTGCCTTTTGGCGGAACTAAAGCGACCGGCAACGGCCATCGCGAGGCGGGCCACACCGCACTGGATGTTTTTTCAGAATGGAAATCCATCTACGTTGACTTCAGCGGGAAGCTTCAGAAAGCCCAAATCGATCCATTTGAGGACTAGTACGCTGTGACAGAAGAATTGGTACCGTTTATTAGGACACGGAAAACGCGGAAAACACGGACTCACGAATGTCTTTCCGGGGCACCCTGCATTTATTGCCAGGCAGATTGTATCTCGGGGTGCCCCGAAAAGACATTCGCAAATCTGTGATTTCTGTGTCATCCGTGTCCCAATAAACAGTGTCAATTTTTCTGTTACAGTGTATCAACGCATGAGAATCGGATTGCCCAAGGAAGTCAAAGATAATGAATATCGCGTAGGACTAGTACCCGCGGGGGTGCACGCTCTGGTCGAAGCAGGACACGACGTACTGGTAGAAACACACGCAGGCGAAGGGAGCGGGTTTTCAGATGCAGAGTACCAGCATGCCGGCGCCAAGATTGTGCTCGAGGCTGCGCCCGTCTTTGACGGGTCGGAAATGATCGTGAAAGTGAAAGAACCGGCCGAGCCAGAGTACAACCGCCTTCATGAAGGGCAGATACTTTTCACCTATCTTCACCTGGCGCCCGCGCCAAACCTCACCGATGCGCTGCTGAAAAGAAAAATCATCGGTATCGCTTACGAAACCATTCCGGACCGGCGAGGAACGCTGCCCCTGCTCACGCCGATGAGTGAAGTCGCCGGGCGCATGGCGATTCAAGTGGGCGCTCATTACCTGCAAAGAACCTACGGCGGACGGGGGAACTTACTCGGTGGTGTTCCAGGAGTGCCAGCTTCCACCGTAGTAATCATCGGAGGCGGGATTGTCGGAACCAATGCCGCCAAGGTCGCCTGCGGGATGGGAGCCCGGGTGCTGATTCTGGATATCGACCCGGAGAGAATGCGCCAGCTCGACGACATATTTTACGGCCGCGCGGAAACGCGCATGTCCAACTACTACAACATCGCTGAAACCGTAGCCGAAGCTGACCTGGTGGTAGGAGCCGTACTCATTCCCGGCGCTGCAGCGCCCAAACTGGTGACTCGAAAAATGATCTCGAGCATGAGAAAAGGCACTGTTGTGGTCGATGTCGCTGTCGACCAAGGAGGATGTTTTGAAACCACCAGACCCACCAGACACAGCGACCCGACCTATGAAGTCGACGGAGTTGTTCATTATTGCGTCGCCAACATGCCTGGAGCGGTTCCGCGAACCAGTACGCTTGCCCTGACCAACGCTACTCTTCCTTATGTGTTGAGAGTGGCCGAGGGCCTGCAACAGGCGCTGAAAAAGGACGCTCTGCTCCGCGAAGGAATCAACGTATTTCGTGGAGAAGTCACCTGCAAGCCAGTGGCTGAAGCGCAGCATCTTTCTTACAGGCCTGTGAGTGAAGTCCTGGGACTCAGTTGACATCAGAACCGCGGGCGTCAGCCCGCGCAGGGAGAATTAAACCTACCTCCACCCCCATCAGAACCGCGGGCGTCAGCCCGCGCAGGGTGAATCAAACCTACCTCCACCCCCCATCAGAACCGCGGGCGTCAGCCCGCGCGGGGTGAATCAAACCACCTCCACCGACGTCAGAACCGC
>DASYPF010000077.1:0-19412 GCA_036006905.1 Acidobacteriota bacterium | reverse complement strand
AAGCTTTCAAAAACATTTGACCGGGCAGTCCACACGTCGTCTGCTATTGCTTGGATTCGATCTGGCGGCGCTGGGGCTATTCGCGCTGGCTGTCGTGCGCATTCTTCCCCAACATGTTTGGCGCACGCCGGCGCCAGCCGTTCGTTTTGCAACATCGGGCTGCCCCGGCGACGTCAACGGCGATGGCCAGCGGAATATACGCGACATTGTCCTCATTCAGTCCCACATCTTGGGAAAACAACTGCTTACGGGCGCCGCTCTGGACGCCGCCGATGTAAACGGCGACGGCAGCGTCGATGTGCTGGATGTGGTGCGCCTGCTTCAGCACATCACCAGGCGAACGTTGCTGGATGATTGCAGAGTCATCCAAAACAATCCGGTGCCGACGCTGACCAACATCAGCCCCACGTCGGCCAGGGCGGGTGATCCAGCGCTGACGGTTACCCTCATCGGCACAAATTTTGTCAACACATCGGTTGTACTGTGGGACGGCGTGGCCAAGCCGACCACTTTTGTAAGCGCGACGCAACTGACCGCCTCGATTGCAGCATCGGACCTGGCCGCGGACAATACGGTGGCGGTGGCGGTCTCAAACCCCACGCCCGGCGGCGGGATTTCCGGCGCCAAAACCTTCTACATCGCGCCCAAGACAGCTCCCCCGCTTTCGACGGCCAATATTCGCTTTATTTCACCCAAGAAGGCCAAAGTAGGGACGCAGTTCACCATACTGGGAAGCAGCTTCGATGCGACTCCGTCCAAGAACACCGTTGTATTCAGCGACACAGGGGACACACCGGCGCAGGTTATATCCGGCACAACAAACTCAATTGTCGCTACCGTCCCCGCAGGTCTGGTCGCAGGAAAGAAATACAGTGTGACTGTTACCGCAAACGGTCAGACGAGCAATCCCGTCGGCTTTGAAATAACTACTACCGCCGCTCCTTTGGAAATCAAGCCTCCCGGAGATAAATTCTTGTTGATGCCTCCGGGCAGTGGAAAGAAGAATCTGGTGATCGGCGGCGGAACTCCGCCCTACAAACTCAAGCCCCTCTCGACAGACGATCAGGCCAAGGCGCGAGCGGAGCTAAAAGGCAACATCATTGAGCTAACAGGAATTGACGCAGGAAAGTTCGGCGCCACGAGTGTTTTCATTGAAGTCAGCGACAGCGCGACTCCCCCAGCAACGAGTTCTGTCTCTGTGAGGGTTCAGAACCCGATATTCGATCCGAAATTTGACATCCTTCCCCACAACCTGCTTGCCGGTTCCGCGCCGGGAGTTAGCTTCAAGGTCAGTACTTCTTTCGGCGAGATGAGCCTTGCCAAGACCAAGATCATCGTGGATTCAGTTTCCGGCGACTTCACAAACCTTAAACAGGGTTACCGGATCGGATACGTGGATGCAGATGGCACTTATGGTTTCGTTCAGGTGGGAAACGTTCGCTCGCCCAGTCAATTGGACACCCAGCTCTTTATGAAAGGCCCGCTTACATTCGACGACGCGGTCAAAGGCCGCCAAACATTGGCTATAGCGGCAACCGGGGGCCTGATTGGCGCAGCCAATTCGGTAACATTCACTCAGGTCGTGGAACCTCTGCCGGAATCGGTCATTATCTCTGGAACCGACTCGGAGACCACGCTGTTTGACGGCATCGTTCGATTGCCATCGACTGCGGACACAGTATTCACGGTGACGGCGACTTTTACGTCGGCCTCTGTGTTTGAAGGCAAATACCTGCCGATGACAAAAGTCGTGACGAAAACTTTTAAGACCGTGGCCCCGCCCGCCGGCGCGCCTCAGATCACGCGCGTCTCACCGGATCGGGGCGAGGTAGGACGCGTCGTCACAATCGAAGGATCGGGGTTCAGCTCGACGCCAGGCAACAATAAGGTCACCTTTGCGGCGCCTTTTGGATCTCCGCGCGTGGAGGCGGAGGTGACGTCGGCTGCGCCGAGCAAACTGGTCGTCAGCGTTCCGCGCGGCGCCATTTACGTCAATTCGCTCTCCGATACAGCCGGCGTTCCACTGCAGGTAACAGTTAATGACCAGACAAGCAACCCGCACTGGTTCCGAATGCTGTTTGCGCCTGACGGGTGGATGATGCTTTCCGACTTAAAAGGCGGAGCCGCCGTCGGTCCGTTGATTTATTTGAGCCAGGGCTCTGACAGCGTGAAGATCGCGACAGCACAAATCCGCCTCGACTCGGGAACAATGAGCACTTCCGGCTTGACTAAGGACAAGGCGGCGGGCACGGCATTGTGGACCCAATTTGGCAACAACGAAACATTGGACTTGGTTTATAGAGGTCAGGAAGCCACGGGAGCCAAGCGGCATATCTTTGATATCCAGGAACAGGGCAGCTTCCCCTCCAAACGCGCGCAGTTGTTCATGTCGCCTGGAACAAATAACGCCGGTGTGGTGTTCGACTTTGCCTTTGTCCAAAACTATGATCTGTCCGGAAAAGGTGTGTTAATCCGTTTTGATACGCCTGTGTGTGTGTTGCCGGCGGCGGGCGCAAACATTCCCACGGTCGTCGAGTTTACGTCGCGACAGTGGATGTACCTGCCTACTTCGCCCATGAAAGTGCGCTTTCCGCTGACACTGACGACTAACCCATGATGAAAAGATTGAGAAACATTGTCATTTATGCGCTGCTGGCGCTTGTCGCGCTGTTCACGAAAGCTTGTGACTGCGACAACGAGAAAGATCCTCCCGTCACAGACGTGTACTGTGTACAACTGGAAACACAATCGGTGACTTTGAAAGAGGGGGAGTCCAAGGACGTTAAAATCAGTGATGGAGGTTGTGATTCGGTCACCCCTGCGCTGCCATGGGACAAGGTGGGTAGCGGTCAGGGAGCGACCACTGCGACAATACAGAATGCAAACTCGGCCAACGGGGCGAGCATTCACATAACCCGCACTGCCAAGGATGGAGATATTGGAAAAATTTATTCCGACGGCGACTACTGGATTATCCGATTAGCCGGCCCTGGAATTCCTAACCACGATCGTCGCGTTTATGGAGGTTGGATAGACGTGCGCTTCTTGACTGGTTCCAGTGAAGATCCTCGGTCAGAACAGCAATTCAAGATTCTCATCTCGGCCGCTCCACCGTTGCTAAGATTTACCGCGCACACTCTTCAAAGATCCGGAGATCAGTTCCTCACCGTGGTAAATCGCAGCGCCGACGGACGAACTTTGGAGGTTACAACCGGGGGAGTCGAGGGAGGAACCTCGGGCTCTTTTGAGGTCTCTCCTACCCGGTTCACATTGAATAAAACTCAGACGGTGAGGATCGCCTTTACGGCAGGGCTACCGGGAACTGCGGCCGACAGTGTGAAGTTTTCTGCCCGGGATGGAAGTGGCAACAGGACTAGTTTGGATGTGCCACTCGTCGGTGTCACCACCCCTTGACCCAACGCACGATTTGACAGGTAATATGAAAAAATTGATCCTGATGGTCATGGATATTTTGCCAGTGTCAGAGCCCGGAGCGTCAGAACGTGAGAAAAAATTCACCGCGAAGGCGCGAAGGCCGCGAAGCTCATAGGCCTGCCTCGCCCGTCATCGAGCTAAACAATTGACACAAGTGTGCTTCGAATAAAACTCGTAGATCCTAAAATCAAAACTCTTCGCGCTCTTCGCGCCTTCGCGGTGAATTTCTTCACAGCTTCTCAGCGACGGGTCCCGCCGTAGTAACAACGTTTGCCAGTGAAAGGTTTGGATCACCGACTTACTCTGGCGGGACCCGTCGCTGACGCTCCCGGAGAGAAAGACTGAACCACGGGGAACACTGGGGACACGGGGACCAGAACCGACCGCTCCATTGCTATATGATGTTGCTGATAGAAGAGCCTTATTTCCCCGTGTCCCCAGTGTTCCCCGTGGTTTAATTTTTTTGAGGCGACGGGAAGTGCCACCTACGAATTGAGATTCTTCACAAACTTTCACTGAAAGACTCAACGCAACGCCGCGGAGGCGCAAAGACGCAGAGACAGGTGAGGGCAAAGCCTCACCTGCTTGGCGCCATTGCGCCTTTGCGTCTTTGCGTCAAGCCTTCCGCCGGAATGGCAGACTCAGGGCGAAGTGAGAGCGGTGACAGGCAGTGTAGTAAATTGTCCTGGCAGACTTCCCAGTTCCAAAGCCGTTGCCGCTACCTGGCCACCCGTTACACGGACTACCAGTGTCCCCTCAAAATCGTCGGTATTCACATTGGTAAAAATCTGATCGATGAACCTGGCAAGGTGTCCTCCCGCAGGAAAATTAGCGAGGCTAGTCGCAGCCACCTCTTGGGTTCCTCTGCGCAGACTCAAAGAAATCGTAACCGGTTTGCTTGATGTACTGCGAAGCGCAACTCCAGTGTTTATTCCACCGGCCTTGCGCCTGACTGGAATGATAAAACTACTCAGGGGCCGGCTCTGTCCGACACCCGCAATCCCGATTCCCGGCAGGAAGAACCGAATGATTCCTCCCAACAGATCCTCGGAAAGCACTACCGCCGAGCCCGCCACTACGCCGCCCAGACCATCGGTCGAGATTCTTACCGATCCCAGAGGAGGAACAGAAAAATCCACACGGTTCTGCGCGGCGAAACTCGCGACCGGCTCGCCGGTCTTGGCTACAGTTGCGATGCCAACGGTCAAAGGATTGCCGTTGTCATCAGCAAAAACGGCCGTGCCGCCAATTGTCTTGTTGGAGGGATTGGGCAAAACCACATCTGAAGTAATTCCTCCGCCATTACCAAACTGCCCGAAAAACAATGGGCTTGGGAGCGAGCCGGACACGCGAGTAGCCGTGCCGGTTCCCCGGGCAGTGGACCCATTGGTGAAAAAGATCGTAAAGTCGAAACTGATCGCGTTCGCCGTCATGTTTCCGGTGGCCTCTTCCCGCTGAATGCCGGATACGGGGATTCTGTCGAAGCGAAACGAGAGAGCGCCGTCAAGACCGATGTTGATAGTTACATCTCCGTACCTGGGATCCCCGGTCTTGGTAAAAGTGATCCCATTGGCGCCAATCGTCCCGTTTAAGGTCACGGCTGGAGCCTCTCCGGCACCGAAAGCATTTCCCCCTTGCTTGAACGTCATCGTGACGTTCCCGCCCGTCACTTGCGTATCAAACTGAAGAGAGCCGCTGGACCCAAAAGTCGAGTTGTTCCAAGTCCCCTGATGTCGAATCGACTGCGCGTTGACACTCATGCAAAGAGTCCAGCAAAGAATCAACGCGAATACCCATGTTGCCGTGCCACGGTGATGAACTCGCATTTCTCCCCCTTTCAAATCATCGATTCTTGGGTTTAAGTTAGTTCCCGATCCTTGCGGCCCGAATAACATGCCTGATAGAGTACCTAATCCGTGTGAACGTAGTTAACACAAGTGCTTATCCGAATGCCAGCAGAAACTCGTTGAAAATCTTTAACAGCAAGTTCGCTTTGCCATTCGATTTGTTTGTCTTATTTAACTTGTGAATTCAATGGTCCACTCTGAGCAAAAACTTCCGCTGGTGGTTTCTCCCGACAAGAACAACCAGCGGCAGAGTACACCTGACTCTTTGCTGGCCTGGGTTTCAGATAACAGAGCTTGGATCCACCACGGGCTTTTGACCCACGGAGCGCTGCTATTTAGGGGATTTTCTTTCAGCCGTCCTGGTGAATTTGAAAAGCTGGTCACTTTAATGGAAGGGTCGCTGTTGAGTTACACCGGAGGCACACTAAAAAGACCCCGGGAGTCAGGAAAAATTTACAACGTGAGCCACGTTCCAAATTATTTCAAGATTCGCCTCCACCAAGAGATGTCTTATATGCCGAGTTTTCCGGGAAAGCTGTTCTTCTTTTGTATGACGCCTGCGCAGACAGGAGGAGAGACGATTCTTGCGGATGCGCGAGAGATTTTCCAGCGACTCGATCCTGCACTAAAGCAGCGGATGGTAGATCGGGGAGTAATGTATGTTCGCAATCTTCGTCCAAAGAATCTGATTCTTCGTAGTCTACTTCAGTTACTGAATGTTGAATTTCTGAGAGACTGGACGGAGACCTTTGAAACTGAGGATCGACGGGAAGTGGAGGCCTTTTGTGGCAACCAGCATATCCAAGTCAGATGGAAAGAGAACGGCTGGCTGCGACTGAGCAACGTTCTTCCCGCCACTCGAGTACATCCACAAACAGGCGACCAGGTATGGTTCAATCAAGCTCATAACTTTCACTTCAACCGGAGAATGGGGGTGATTTACAGGTTGGTGAGGCTATATCGCTGGAAACCTCAGGAATTCCCCGTGCACTGCTTTTACGGGGATGGTTCCCCTATCGCGGAAGAGGACATTTTTCATATCCAGGATGTGATGGACAGGTGCTCCTATTACCACAAGTGGCAGACCGGAGATATCCTGGTCGTTGACAACATTCTTGTCTGTCACGGCAGGAGCCCGTTCAAGGGGCATCGAAAAATTCTTGTCGCGATGACAGAGCCGGTAGATTCCATCACCAGCCGGGCCAATGCAACTCAGACGTCCCGCGTTGAGTCAAGCTGCGATACAGCACCCTAGCCCAAGGCAATGGAGAGTCCAGCGTCGACGACAATCACCTGCCCCTGAATCATGTCCGCCAGAGGACTGGCGAGGAATAAAACCACATCGGCGACATCTTCCACCGTAAGCTTTCGGTCCCCGCACAAACTTCGCGCATCCCGGCGGGCGAAAATGTCATCCCGATTGGGCACATCCCGAGTAGCATCCGTCTCGACCAATCCACTAATCAGGGTATTGAAATTAATGTGTTCATTTCCAAGCTCCAGCGCTGCCTGACGCACCAGACTTTCCAAAGCAGCTTTGCTGAGACCCACCAGTCCGTACTGCGGCAGGGCAAAGCGTGAGCCAAGACTACTGATGGCAATTACCTTTGCGCGGCGCGAGCTATGACCACCGCTTCGGTTGGCGGCTCCCTTGAGAAGCGGAACAAATACGCTGAGAAGGTTCAGAAGCGCCTCGACATTGGTGTAAAGGGCTGAAGTGAATTGCTGCCGCGTGGTAGCCAGCAGCGGGCGAAAGCCGCCGGTGGCAACGTTGGAGACCAGGATGTCCAGTTGTCCGAACGTCGCTTCGACATACTGGGCTAAGGCAGCAATGTCGTCCGGCTCGCTGACGTCGGCTTTGATCACGGCCGAACGCCGGCCAATCGCCGTGATGCGACCGGCAACATCTTCGGCGGCTTCCCTTCGAGAGATGTAATTGATGACGACATCGGCGCCTGCCTGCGCGAGGCGCAGAGCACAGGCTCTGCCAATCCCTCGGGAGGAACCCGTCACAAGAGCTAAGTGGCCTGTCAGGTCGATCACACGTTCAGCCTCTCTTCTTACCGGTGTAACTGTCTAGATGGCGTACTGCAGACAGGTTACATTGGCGCGCCGCTTCCTGCCGGTCGCGGCTCTGCGGCTGGCGTTGGCCAGCTTGGATGCCGCCGCTGGGCTGCGCAAACAGAGCGCCAGCCAGTATTCGGGCCGCCTTAGAATCTGCACGTTCAGCTCAGTTCCGTTGAGCGCAAAAACCGGCAGCGGTGAATCCGCATTGAACAAGAGCCAGCGACCGGGCTCGAAGCCGCGATCAAACCTGCAGCTCTTAAATACCGCTTCCGCTGCTGCCCAGCGCCAAGCATCGCAATGCAATCTTTGTTCTTCGACCTTGGCAACCAGGTCTACACCGACGGAGAAAAAACATGAGGCTGCCGCCGTCGCCCAACCTTCTGAATGGCTGATCGATACCAGAGCAGGCAAGGGTGACTGCCTGTACCAGCAACGGGGTGGCGTCGGGCGGCCCGAATGGTCGCGAGAGCGGATGTTGAGGTGCTGCCAGCGAAAACCGGCGGGAAGTTGTCGATGCCGCCCCAAAGCGATCTGCAAGGCGCGCTTGGCAGCCAGTCTTCCGCCCAGCCATTGCCGGCGACGTCGCTCGTTGGTCAGCAGCTCGGCCTCGGTCCATTCGGCCGCGGTGATCCATTCGGGGCGCAGTTCCGCTTCTTGCGGCATTGATTTCATCAATGCATCGATTTCAATTTCAACGATGCTGTACCACACTTCGTCAGTTATGCGGCCGATCATGTTTTTCCTCCGACCCGACGATTATCATTCGCAGGTCAACAGCCCAAAGGACTGGAAGACCCGAGGAGTCGGTCAGTATGAAGTCAAAATGTAAGAATCGGTTGTCACGCCGAAGGAATCGTAGTTCCACCAGGCAGATCGAATCCATTTCCGGGTTTCTGAGCACCACCAGCCGCTCAAAATCACTTGGCAAGCTATAAACCCGTTCAAACTGGTAGGCAAATCCTCCGCAAGCCAAGAGACAGCCATCGAGCAGTGCCACCGGCAGGCGCCACGGAATGTCGCGGCGCTTTGGTCGTAAGGACTGAGAATTGGGCGCCATAAGGAATCCCCACGTGGTGGTCCCATCAGAATAAACGCGCTTCAGTGCTTGGAGCGTCGGCCCGTAATAGACACGCTGGGGATTGGCCCGATCGACGGAATCCGGATAAATCACTTCCGAAAACGTTATACTTTGGGGCGGAAGGCGGGAAGCAAGAGGCGGCTTGCCCAATACTTCTGGTCGTACCTTGGCCGATAGAAAACACCGGTCGGCCTCTCCCAGTCGAAGCTTGGGGGTCATGAATTCTCCGCGCAGCTCCGTCTGATAGCACCCATCCTGCGCTTTCGCGAGGACGCGGGTCCAGATTTCTCCGCTTCGATAAAAACGGAGAGCTGAGTGGATCTTTGGCTGTTCAATGGTAAATGGAACAGCTTCGGGACAATCAAACAACGCAGCTTCCGACAATGCTTCTAGGCCTATGGCCGCAGGCAAGAGGGGATATCCCGCATGTTGATGATCAACCAGAAACGGATCGCGCAGAGGATCGAATCTCACCTCGAAGATTCTCTGCCCATTCTCTCTTGTGACGAATGAACACTCCAGCAGTGGTTGTTCTGCGCTCGCGGTCGCCGAACTGGCGATCAGGTGGTTGCACGCGGCCGGAACCGCGGTGTGATCCAGATCAAGAAAGCTGGGATCATCGATAATCACCACTTCGGCTTCGGGCAGTCCTGCTTCAATTTCTCGAATAAAGTGAGATATGCCTTCCCTTGTTGGCATGAGTTTTTGTCCGGCTCTTTCCAGAGCCACGCGACTTTCAGGTCGTGCCGACATCCCCACTTCCGCCCATGCAGGCCAGTGAAACGTAGTGCATCTTATGCCGGTCTTCCGGCGGTGCGCGCTGAGCAGTTTTGCAAGCAGTTCTGAGGCGCTTGCATAGTCGGTTTGCCCCAGTCCACCGAATCTACCGCTGACCGAACCGAATCCAATCACCACTTCGAGTGGGTCAGAGACGGTCAGCGCCAGCAAGTGTTGAAGGCCCAAAACCTTGACAAAAAATGTGGCACGGACCCGTTGGAGCGACTTCCTTGTGAACGTACTAGCCCTCTCAACACCTGCGCCGTGAAGAATGCCCTGGATGGGGAGGCCGGCGGCGCGTATCTTGGTCAAAACCTGGTCGAGGGCCGCTGCTCTTGTCACATCGACTCGGTGGTAAGTAAATCGCACACCTGCGTCCATGTGCTCCTGCAAAGTCTGATATAGCCGGATTTCTTTCTCGGTACGCTCCCAGGCCGCAAGCGGATTTCTCCCTCCTTTGGCAGCACCGGCGAGGATCTCAGATCGCAACCCATATTTGTCCGCGGAATAGCGCTGCATCCACTCTTCGGAAATTTTTCTGTACCGAGTCGTTCCCATAAGATGCAGGTGCATGTGAAAACGACTGCCCAACTCGCGCGCGCACAGAGCGGTGATTCCTCGGGCCCCGCCCGTGACCACCCACGCGCTCTCACCGCACAACGAAGACCATGACGGGGGCCTCGCTGTAACGGGCAGCGGGCACGGAATGATGCGTGCGACAACGCGCCGGCCGCGAGCATAGCCGGCTTCGAGACCCCCATCCTCCACTGCTAGTTCGGAAATGGCGCGATCCACTATAGCCGCCGGCGGTTCCTGAGCATCAATATCCAATACTTTAATCTTGAGCGACCGGATTTCACGGCGGAGACTCCGAAGCAAGCCAGTGATCCCCCCTCCGAGAGGCCGGATGTCGCGTGATGGAGAGATGCCAAAATCACCTCCCATCTGTGTCACAGCCAGGAGTTCGGCAATTGAAATATCGGACGAGTGGTGTAGCTTCTGAACCCACGATTGGAGAATCAGCAGGATGTTAACCATGTATTGTTCCAGGGTCCGCTGTCGCACAGTGGCATCAACATTCAGCAATTTGTCATAGGCGTGCGAAGATCCTAGTAAGATTACTCGCCTGGCGGAGGCGATCGCCCTGCTGGCTTTTGCCAGGGATAGGTTGTCTAGATCCAGCATTTGGATTGGACCACCTTGCTCGCGCAGTCGGTCTGCAAAAGCCTGAGCGAGCCCCCCTTCTCCAATAATCGCGGTGGGCAGCGATCTCACCGCCGAGTAACGGGGTTGAGGAACTGATTCGGTTCGCAAAATCCAGCGCCTCATCGGCTCCTCTGGTTTGGTATCTCGTTTGGGAGCCGTTGTTAATTGCGACATGCTGAGTGCGTTCTGCGTACTTTCACTCATACCAATGGGAAGATCTGATCCAGGCTGCCTCGATTCGGCAGCGGAATGAATTGATTGAGGATCCAGGGTGCACTCCTGCAGTAATCCGACTATGTCCCGGAGCGTCGAGATTTGCGACAGGCTCAGGGATTGCAACCGGTTCGCTGGCAATTGAATCTGAAAGCGGTTCTGTAGTTCTCCCAGAAGTTGCACTTTTTTTATCGAGTCCAGCCCCAGCTCTGCTTCTAGATCCTGGTCCAGGCCGACGATCTCAGGTGGATAGCCAGTCTCTTCGCAGACAAATTTGACTAGAAACTGTTCTACATCACTGAGACGTTCAGGAGTGGTAAACGTCGGGTCAATTCTAGTCTGGCCTTCGCTGGCGTCGCCCTTTAAGTAAGCGAGTCGTTTCTTACGCTGCTGCGTCGCATCAAAATGTTTGAGGCCCGCAGCAACCGGTGGCGGCGTGGTCCGTGTGTTTGCATACGGAACAATTTGGCTGGAAGCCAACGACGCGCCGACTGATGACGCGTCGAGGGTGCGCTGGGACTGTCTGGGCCAGAGGCCCTGTGTCTCAAGTAGGGCCTTGACCCGCAGCATTTGCTCCATCGCTGGAACCTTGGGGTGATCCGCGCCGATGGCAAGAACCGGCTTGTCGCGGAGTACTGCGCGTATGAGCCGCGTGACAATTGACTTTGGCCCAACCTCTACGAAGATTTCAACTCCGTCTCTCCAGAGACGCTGGATCAAATCAGTGAATCGTAAGGGCGCTGTAAGTTGATCAACGAGTAACTGGCGGATTTCTTCCGGTTCGGCAACGTATCGGTTATTTACATTACTGAGCAATGGAATTTGCGGCGGCTGGATTACCAGCTCAGCCAGATCCTTCCGAAAAAGTGGCTGCGCATCCGCCAGCAGAGCGGAGTGAAAAGGCTGGGGTACCGGAAGGAGTCTGGCAACTTCACCGATTCCTTCAAGAGCAGCGATCAGCTCCTCGACCAGATTCGTTGAGACTGCCAGCACCGTTTGTTCCGGACTGTTGAAGCACGCCGTCTCGATGTGGCCGCCGGCCAAACGCTTTTTCACTTGCTCGATCTGCGACAAGCCGGCAGAAGTACTTAGCAGCCGGCCTGTGGATTCTCCCAGAGCCTCTAAAGCTCGGCAACGCGCCTGCGTCGCTCGGATAGCGGATTCAAGAGAAATGGCGCCGCATGCAACCAGAGCGGGGAGCTCTCCAAAGCTGTGGCCAAACAAAACGTGCGGCCGCACGCCTAAAATATCGTAAAGGACACGGAAGACGGCTAAATCAGCCGCCAAAATACTTATTTGCGTGCTGCGAGTATCACTGCCCAATCGCTCGGATGTCTCGTGTTCCCAACAAACCTGTTCAAACTTCGCTTCTCCGGCTTCGCTTAAGCCTTCGTTAATGCTCTGCAGCACGTCTTGGGCTCCTGGGTATTCTCGCAGCAGCCCTGAGAGCATTCCGGCATATTGTGAGCCCTGACCGGGAAACACGAATGCCAGTTGCGGCGGCTTCTTCGGTCGACTGTGCAAGAAGATGCCTTGCTCGGTTAGCGATCCCAACTGCGAAAAATGCTGCCCTGCTTTTCGCACCAGATCCAGCTTCACTTGTAGCGATTGGGGTGAAGCGGCAACCACCGCCAGGCGCCAGTGATGATGCGGTTCGAACCCGGCCGCGGAAGCGGTCCAGATGGCAGCCGGATCGGACGGAAGCGATTCGATTTGCTTTAAGAGCGCAGGGCAATTTCCGGCTCCCAGATAAAAAAGCCGTGGCTGTTCAGTTCGGCTTACCAACTCGACCGAAGCTGGAAATTGCTGTTGTGGAGGAGCGACTTCCAGCCGGACATGATAGGCCAACCCGTGCAGTCCTACTGAATTCACCGCCGCCGTTACGGGCTTTGTATCGCTCAACTCCTCCGCGTTTGCCAACACGTTCGCCAAACCGATCAGCCCGCTCGCGCCCTGGGCCATTCCGATGCGTCCGGTAACTGAAGTTTGTTTGGTCGATGCACCAACCAGTCGCTGAATGATCCGTTGTTCTTCCGCTTCGTCAGCAGGTGTGCCCGCTCCGAAACATTCAAGAAGTGCTGGTGGAGTAAGATCAGGTCTGGCCTCTTTTGCCCGCTGGACCGCTGCCAGCAAAGCGGACCAGGGTCCTTCATGACTCGATGCGGAATGGATTTCGTCAATTACCGCCAGAACAGGCTCCCCCGAAAGTCTTGCATCACTCAACCGGCGGAGAGCGAAAGCAACGGCACCTTCGACCAGCGAGAATCCCGCTTGATCTTCCCCCGCTGACCAGCCCAGCAACTGGTAGTGCTTGAAACGCAGCGAATGCATCGTCCGCTGGCCGGCACAGCACAGAGCAAGGTCACAATCCTGCTGGAGAAGGGCACAAGCGGCTGCCTGGAGGGCCGCCATGCCACTGGCCTCCTCGGCGTCAATCGCACAGCAAGGTCCCTGGAAATCAAACTGTTTGCAAATGCGGCTGGCCAGTGTGCTGGCAGAATAGCTTCCCGAAAAATCCTGGTTTGGATATCGCTTGAGCAGCTTAAGACGGCTCTCCGCAGCAATTTGTTTGGCCTGAAGCTTGGAGACCCCGGACCGGCAGAGCGCCTTGACTAGATCTCGTTCGAAGGCACCGAGCCGCAGGCCGACGTTCAACCTGGAAGTAAAATCGTTTCCAAAGATCGTTCCCACGTACACCGCAGTTCGTTTGCGCGGGAGGGTCCGTTCTTGCCCGTAACCTGCTTGTTCGAGCGCTTGGTTCACCGCGTCAAGCAACATGAATCGGAGGGGATCGCTGTTTTCCACTTCGCTGGGAGTCACCCTGTGCTTCCTCCAATCAAAGATCCAATCTCTTACGAAATTTCCCCGTGTCGTTGACACGCATCCCAACTGAGACTCCGGAAACGGAGACTCGGGATGCTCCACGATTGTAGAATCCGACCGCTCGGGAGGCGGATAGTGGAAGTGAGCCTGCTCACGCAACCTTGTTTTGAAAGCTGCAAAGTCAAACATGTCCGGGAGAATCAAACCAACTCCAACGATGGCCACTTTGTCGGACCCGTTCAAAACCTGGACGCTGGACGCAACGGAATCTTGTCGCCGTCCGGCTGATGCTGCTGCTTTGTATCCAGTCCCCGACGCAGCCCGTGTCGAAAAGTTTTCCAGAATGACGTGGTGATTAATTCCGCCAATCCCGAAAGAATCGACTGCGGAGCGCCGCTTGCAATCATTGGTGTCCGGCCAGGGCTCAAGCTCGTGGACGACTCGAAAAGGAGTTTTTTCCCAGTTGATCGCTCGCGTTGGATTCTGGGGGTCATAACCGGCCGTTGGACAGACCAACCCTCGCTCCATGCTCAACACCATTTTGACGACCCCAGCCAAACCGGCGGTCTCGCGTGTGTGACCAATGTTTCCCTTTATCGCCGTAATGGGAATCTTGGGACGGCTCCCGTTTCTGAAGACTTCCGCAAGTGCCAGAATCTCGATGGCGTCACCCAGTTGTGTTCCCGTCGCGTGCGCTTCGATGACCTGAACGGTCGCTGGTGAAACCTCTCCGCGGTAAGCCCGGCGAATGGCAAGCACTTGCCCTGCCTCCGATGGCGCCCACAAGCTTTTTCCTCGCCCGTCGCAGGAACCACCGATACCTCGAATCACCGCGCGTACTGGGTGCGCCAACTCGAGCGCCCGATTCATCGGTTCGATGATGATAGCGACGTGACCGTCTGAGCTGACAAAGCCGTCGCCTCGATCATCAAAGGGTCGGCTTGCGTTGGCGCTGAGAGCCTGGACCTGGCTGAACATGACTAGAGATGACCATTGATTGTAGCTGCAGCCACCCACGATAGCCGCCTCGATCTCACCTGCGTGAATCGCCCTCGCGGCAAGGTCAAGCGCTGCCAAGCTGCTGGCACAGGCCGCGTCAACAGACATATAGGGACCGGTTAAGCTGAGGAAATGAGACACCAAGCCGGCAACGGCATTAGGCTCCGTTCGCGGCAACACATCACTCCAGCACAAGAACGGTTCCTGAACTTTCCTAATGAGTCTTTGAACGGCCGCTGTCCGCACTCTGGCATCCAGGGCGGAAAACGAGGGTATATCGGTTAACGAGCCCGCGAGCGATGGAACTGTCGCGGCATAACACAGGTCGGCTCCCAAAAGACTGCCTCGTGCGTGGCCCACAAAGACTCCGACCCTCCGCCCCGAAAGAGTGGAGGAATCAATGCCCGCGTCTTGCAATGCGGCCAGGGCCGTGCGCAAAAAGAGCAGATGAGCTGGATCCGCAAGCGTTTGATCGGACGGGCCGAGGCCGGGTATGGCAGTCATGAGATTGTCATCGGAAACTGCGCCGCCAATTTCGGTGTAGGTCTTGCCCGGAGCGGGTGGGCCCGGCTGATAATACAGTTCACGATCCAGCCGGGATTCGGGAAGCCTCCTGATCGCGTGCTGACCGCTGGCAAGGAGTCGCCAATAGCTTTCCGGATTGGCAGCGCCGGGAAGGAGAATACCCATGCCGACGATCGCAAGAGGACAAATATTGAAGCGGTCTTCAGCTTGATTAGAATGAGACATTGGAATTGCGGCGCAGCCGCCGAAAACAAATGAGTCCAGCCGCGAAGAAGAGGGCTGCAAATCCGACCAGTACCGCGCAGGAAAGTGCCACCAGCGCCAGGTCCGGACGTTCCGTCGTCAGTAGCTGGTCGTAAGCCAGCAGGGCCCACGCGTGTGGAGTCACCAGGCTTACCTTCTGCATAGTGGGAGGCATCCAGTCCCTGGGCATCAGACACCCGCTGATGCCGGCCAGAACGACTACCAGAAATGTCCCGTAAGCGACAACCTGGACTTCTGAGCGAACCAGTGCTCCTGTTAACAAGCCCAGTGCAGTGACTGCCAGCGACGTGGATACAATCACGGGCAGCAGCATCCAGGGTTTGACTCCCCACGACATCCCGAAGAGCAGCCGGCCTGCGGCGAAGAGGATGATGCCCTGAACGACAGCGACAAGGAAAAACGGCACAATTTTGCCCGTTATTACCACCATGTTGCTCACCGGTGCTGCCTTCAAACGGAAAAGTGTTCCAGTGGTTCTTTCGCCTATGAAAGAGCGCGCCATGAAGTTGATCAAAAAAAAAGCGAACATTACCGTGTAGGACGGAACCAATGTCAAATAGACCGCGCTTCTCGAAGCGATCAGATCCGAAAAATAGGGATTTACTTCAGGCGCTGCGCTATTGGGTCTCGCTTCGAAAGCCAACTGCGGGTGGGCATCAATATAAGCTTTCACCAGTGGCAACCGGCTGGTGACATATCTGGCCAGGACCTGCAAAGTTTTCAAAAAGACAAGTTGAGAGATTGCGGCCCGCGTCAGAGGAAGCGTGGTTTTGGAACGAACCTGGACATCTAAGCTGCCGAGGCCCTCGGCCAGCCTGCGGTCAGGAATTTCCAGGAGATCAATGAGTTGAATTTCGGCCGCTTTCCGGCTGAAGCCTTCTCCGATAATTACCGCCGCTGTGGACGCACCTTGTCCGATCCGATCTTCGGCTGCCGTGACGCTCTCTTCCAGTTCCACTTCAATGCGAGGGTCTTTACTGATCTCCTGAATGACCTGCTGAGCGAGCGAACTTCTGTTCTGATCCACTAATGTCAGGCGCAGCCGGTTTGTACTCCGGCCGGTCAGTATTTGTCCTGTGGTAAGGCCCAGAATGGCGATAAAGACGATAGGGAGGATCAACAACGTAATAAGCGCTCGCCTGTCACGCAGGAGGATGACCAGGTCCTTTCGAACAATTTGCCACGCGCGCATAGTTCACTGCCGAGCCGGGTGGCTCAAAAGATCCTCGTAAATATTCTCGAAGCGGAAATTGCTCGCCTCGAAGCAGCGAACCAGATGGCCCCGGTTGAGAACGGCGACTCGGCCGCACAGCGCTCGAATCTCCTCCAGGTAGTGCGTTGCATACAAAACTGAGACACCTTGTTTGGCCTGACTGCGAATGTTTTCAAGAACACGGACGCGAGATTCGACATCAATGCCCACCGTGGGTTCGTCCAAAATCAGGATGCTCGGCTGATGGATGAGTCCCAGCGCAAGATTGAGCTTCCGTTTTTTTCCTCCGGAAAGAACCTGGGCCAATTGGTCGGCGCAATCGATGAGGTCACAAAGCTCAAGGACTTCATCAATACGGAGCTTTAAAGTATGGTCCGGGACACCGTAAAGGCCGCCGAAAAATCGTAAGTTTTCACGGACCGTCAATTCGGAGTAGAGCGCCAGGTCTTGTGGCACGAATCCTATCGAGGCCCGTTCCGCAACCGAACGGAAAGTGAAGGGCTTTCCAAGAAGTCGAATTTTCCCGCTGTCCGGCTCCAAAACGCCCGCCAGCATATGGAGGATGGTTGTCTTACCCGCGCCATTGGGCCCAAGGAGTCCAAAGAGTTCGCCCGGCTTGACCGAGAAGCTGATGTCTTCCACCGCGGTCTTGCCGTTATAGCTCTTGCAGAGGCCAGCGACCTCCAGTGAAAGCGCGTCAGGTGCCATCATGACGAAAGTTAAATTCGTTCGAGTATACATGCTCCAATCCGAGGTTCAAACTGAATCATCAATGGGGTCCAAGGGTTGGGGGGATCAGGGATTGCGGATTTCGGATTGCGGATTACGGATTTCGGATTGCGGATTACGGATTTCGGATTGCGGATTACGGATTTCGGATTGCGGATTGCGGATTGCGGATTGCGGATTGCGGATTTCGGATTGTGGATTGTGGGACACGGAACAAAGAAAAACACGGCAGCCACAGAGCCGCGACCGGAAGGGAGCGGCGCGCCGATGTAAGTCAAGTTCGCCAACGCATTCCCGTAGCAACTTACGTTGCCGCGCCGCTCCCTTCCGGTCGCGGCTCAGTGGCTGCCGTTTTTTCTGTATTTTCAAACCGAGAAAGGAAACACTCGCGTTCACAGTATACGGAACATTATGCTGGCACCTTTCCTACGGAGGATTTTCAATGAGCGCGCGAATCATCAGCCTGCTAGTTTGCTTGCTTCTAGTCGCGCCAATCATGGCGCAGACACCCCAAGAGACGATCACGGCCGTCCGAGCTGGACGGCTAATCGATCCTGAGACCGGCACCGCCTCTCTGAATCAGGTGATCTTGATCGAAGGCAGTCGAATCAGGGGAATCGGCCCCAATCTCGCGATTCCACCAGGTGCCAATGTGATCGACCTGCCCGAATTGAGCATATTGCCGGGTCTGGTTGATGCCCACAATCATCTGGCGCTTACATATAAACAGGATCCCGAAAACAACATCTATTACCTGACCTACGTCATGGATTCGACAGCTCTGCGGGCAATCCAGGCCGTGTCCAACGGGATTCAAATGCTCTCGTCCGGCTTCACTGTCGTACGCGATCTCGGCAATAACGGCAATTACGCGGATACTGCGCTGCGCGTGGGGATCGAGCAGGGATGGGTACCCGGGCCCACCGTGATCAATTCGGGCATCATCATCGGCGGAATGGGCGGGCAGTTTTTCCCAACGCCGGAAATGGCAAAAGATCACAACATCGTTTATCCCGAGTACCTGGACGCCGACACCAACGATGAGATCGTTAAGGCCGTGCGGCAGAACATCTTATTTGGCGCCAAAGTCATCAAGATCTGCGTCGACTGCAAGCCGTATGGCTACACGGTCGATCAGATGAAACTGTTTGTCAGCGAAGCCGCCAATGCAGGCTTAAAAGTAGCCGGCCATATCCAGACGGTCGAAGGCGCAAGACGCGCCATCGAAGCCGGGCTCTGGTCATTGGAACATGCGGGCCCGCTCAACGACGAACTGCACAAGATGATGGCGGCCAAGGGAATATGGCGGGTCGGCACCGAGACGCCATTTACGCCCTATCGCGGTTCCCAGGCTGCGTTCGATCGCACGGTTGCCGGTCTCAAGAATGCGTATGCGAACAAGGTTCCGATGGCGTTCTCCACCGACGCCGACTACTTTATACCGGGAATGACACGAGGCGAGGTTGTAATCAATTTTCTCCTGAGCTGGAAGGCGGCCGGTGTTCCCGCTTCCGAGATTCTTAAGATCATGACCATCAACGGCTATAAGGTGTCGAACATCGACAAGCTGCGTGGTCCGCTCAAGCCCGGTTTTGCTGCCGACATGATCGCGGTTCGGGGCAATCCTCTCGAGGACATCGATGCGCTTCGCAGCGTGGAGTTCGTGATGAAAGACGGAGTCGTATTCAAGCGAAACGGCGTCATGACGCCGGAAAGGTTCTTCCATGGCGGGCCCGTCAACGGCTGGAGAATTCGCTGAGCGGGCTTTCAGAAAGAACGCAATCCAGTCCGGTCACCAGCATATCGGCGTCCGACTGCGTGAAAACCAAGGGAGGCTTGATCTTGATGACGTTGTGGAATGGTCCGTCCGTGCTAAGGAGGATTGACCGGTCTTTCATTCGTTCGACCACATAAGCAGCCTGCTCGGAAGCCGGAGCGAGGGTGTCGCGGTCCTCGACGAGTTCAATGCCGAGAAAAAGGCCAAGGCCGCGCGCGTCGCCGATCAGGGAATGCCTGTCCTTGAGTCGCTCGAGGCCCGATTTTAAATGAGCGCCTACGCCGAGTGCGCGAGCCTGGAGGTTCCCTTCCTCGATCACATCGAGCACGGCAAGACCGGCGGCGCATGAGACGGGATTGCCCCCATACGTGTTGAAGTACTCCATGCCGTTGTTGAATGACGCCGCAATCTCACGGGTGGTGACGACGGCGCCCAGCGGATGTCCATTTCCAATGGGTT
>DASYPF010000076.1:0-5157 GCA_036006905.1 Acidobacteriota bacterium | reverse complement strand
TCAGCCCGCGCAGGGAGAATCAACCGCATCCCGCCAATAACAGAACCGCGGGTGTCAGCCCGCGCCGACCCCGGACGTAAAGGAGCCATTGCATGTGCTAGCACATGATGTCGTTGATGGCATGATCAACTTTCCTGGGTTTTCTCCGGTTGAAGTTGGAGTTGATTCTCCCTGCGCGGGCTGACGCCCGCGGTTCTGTCGTCCACTCTGAAACGTAAGTAGCGGGCAGCAACGTGTCACCTGCGCGTCTCAATTTTCCCCAGCCACTGCTCGTAAGCGTCGAGCACCGTGCGCCCGCGGTAGGTTACCGTCTTTGGCTGGACGTCCTTTCCCTCTCTGCGCAGCGCAGCGGATGGGACTCCTGGAGTCTCCGGCCAGTACTCGAATTTCAGCTCGACGGGACCCTCCAGCTTCCACGGCGAAAACTCGTGCAGGCGCTCCACGGCTCGCCGCGTCGCAGCCTCGATGCGCACCTTGGCTTCGGCGTGGGAAAGTGAGAGGGTCGAGGCTTTACCGACCAGGCGCTTGACGGCAACCGTCTCAGCCTTCGGCTGAAGCTCGAGAAGCTCCCGGCAGGCCGTGTCGTCGCCCGAGAGCATGATCGTGGGGACATTAAAGTAGCCGCCGATCGCCGCCACTTGGCCGATCTCCCCGACGGGACGCCCGTTCAGCGTGATTCGCTCGATGGTAGCCGAACTCTGCGAGTGGGCCAGGGGCCCGGCGGCGCCGGCCATCGCGTGCTGCCCGACAAACATAATGCCATCGTATTGCCGCTCGCTCAGGTAGTAGTCGGCCGGCGTGGGCCGCCCCTGGATGAGCAGCGCTCGCGGGTGGATCTCGTCGATCGAGAGCGTGCGACTCCCGTCGTGGCCGTCCCACACCACCACTTCGCGCGCGCCGCCCTTCAGCGCGCCTTCAACGGCCGCATTGACCTCGCCTATGAGCAGTCGGCGCGATTCCTCGAAGCGTCGCTGCCCAGGCAGAATTTGCTCCTCCCGGTCGTTGATCCCGCCGACGCCCTCAAGGTCGGTAATAATAAGGATGCGCGGCCGCTCCTGCGCTAAAAGCGGTATCGTCAAGAGCGCCGGCAGAATAATCCCGATTGCCCACCTCGTTCGCCTCCTCTGCTGCCGCTGATCAGTCGCGAGTATTTGCGACACGGTGACCAGGCCTTCGTTCCTGTCCCGATCGTATGTTACCTTCACGACTTCCTCCAGTACCTCTCAATTTTACTTTGATGAGACGGCATGCTCTTTGACGTAAGTGTCGATGCGTGCATCCCGATCGGCGCCGGAAAAGTTTCAGGGGCCGGCGGCGGCTGTTGCTGTTGAGGACGTGCCAAACGGGCCAGCGCACTACCGGCCAGGAGATTGCCAAAGAAATTGCGTCGCAACATGGCGCCGATTATACTCCCGGCCACAAGGTAGAAATGTGAGAATCACCGAGATCCGGTAACGTCAGAGCCCGGAGCGTCAGCGACGGGTCCTGCCAGGGTAAGTCGGCGATCGAAACCTTCCTCTTGCGGAGGTTGTTACTCTGGCGGGACCCGTCGCTGACGCTCCGGGCTCTGACGCTGGCGGAGATCCGTCGCTGCCGTCAATTCTTGACAACCGGCCTCCTCCCATTGCCGCCGCCCTTTGGCCTTACAGGCAATCCGTTGTGAAAAAATCAAAAAGCTTCACCGCGAAGAGCGCGAAGGGCGCTAAGAGACCCTTATGCGTTCATCTGACCCACGAATTGCAATGTTCACTTCGGCAAATCTGAATTGACCGGACCATTCAAGAGCAAGCGTCTTCATGATTTTCTTAGTCGCTCAGGATTACCGGTTACCGGGGAGCCTTTCAAAAAGCACAAAACCTTCAGGGATGAGGTAAACTCGCCGCAGGAGAGAGGAACCATGAAACGTGCCAGCCTGTTAGCATTCAGTATCATCTTCCTGGTGGCCGCGACTACCGGTGAAAAACAACTCTATCCGAATCGGTGGTTGCGCCTCAGCAGCAACCTGAGGGACGATCGCGAGATTGAAAGAATCCGAGGGATCACGCGTACAGCCTCCGAACACGGATTCACTGGCATCGCGCTTTCAGCCGGGCTGGATCAGTTGGATCTAAAACCCCCCGACTATTTCCGGCGCTTGCAAGAGGTCCGGAGAATCTGCGACCATTACAAGCTGGACATCATTCCATCGTTCATGTCGGCAGGTTACGGCGGCGCAGTGCTGGCTCACGACAAGAATCTGGCGGCAGGTCTTCCGGTCAGAGATGCCTTGTTTGTTGTCGGCCAGGGCAAGGCCCGCCTCGTCCCGGACCCGGAGGTAAAGATCACCAATGGTGGTTTTGAAAGTTCTCATGGAGGGCAGGTTGATGAGTTCCGTGCGACCCGACAACCCGATATGGGTTCACTCGATACCCAGGTTTTCGAAGAAGGCAAATCGTCCCTTCGCTTTGAAAACTTTGGCAAGTATCCGAAAGAGTGGGTTAGCATAAGCCAGCAAGTTAAAGTCCATCCATTCCGTTGTTACCGTCTGAGCTGCTGGGTCAAGTCGGAGAACATGGGCGCCTCCGAACCGTTCGGTTCGGGGAACTTTCAGCTCCAGGTGCTGGGCGGAGATGAAAAGCGTCCGCTGCAGTATGAGAACCCACGCGTTTCGGGAAACGAAGACTGGCACAAAGTCGCGGTGGCGTTCAACTCTTGGGGTTACGACAGTGTGGAGATCGCACCTCGAGTACGCGGCGCAAGCGGGGGAAAGTTCTGGTTGGACGACCTGCGTCTGGAAGAAGTCGGATTGGTTAACATGCTGCGCAGGCCTGGAACCCCGCTAAAAATCCGCAGTGAGGCGAAAGGGTCGGAATACGTGGAGGGACATGACTTCGCGCCTGTTTCCGACCCCCAATTGAATTTCCGATTTGACCATGAAGAGCCGGAGATACGGATACCGGCGGGAAGCCGCATTCAAGAGGGGGTACGTTTGCGCGTCAGCTACTACCATGGCACGTCGATCTACAACGGACAAACACCCCTGTGCATGTCTGAGCCGAAGCTGTACGAGATCTGGCGCACCCAGGCGCGTCTGGTGCACCAGGCCCTTGCTCCGAAAAAGTATTTGCTGAACATGGATGAAATCCGCACCGGGGGTTCGTGCGAAGCATGTCGCCGGCGCGGCATGACGCTGGGCCAGATCCTGGGCGACTGTATTACAAAGCAATTCAAGATGCTGCGCGAGGTCAATCCCCAGGCGGAGGTTTTTGTCTGGTCAGACATGCTGGATCCCAACCACAATGCTAATCCGAGCCACAGATACTATTATCTGGCGGAGGGAGACTTTGTCGGGTCATGGCAATACATTCCTAAAGAGCTGATCATTGTCTGCTGGCATTACGATAAGCGAAATCCAAGCTTGCGCCATTTCTCCAGCCTCGGGTTCCGTACCATGGCCGGCGCGTATTATGACGCGGACAATCTGGACAACCCGAAAGGATGGCTTGAGGCGCTGGACGCGACTCCTGGCGCTACCGGGATCATGTACACCACTTGGCTGAACAAGTATGACCTGCTGGCCCCCTTCGGAGATCTGGTGTCGCGCCGGAATTAGCTTCAGCCGCGGATTTACGCGGATGAATTTGGGGACAGACCGAAGTTCAGAGAATCCTTATTCGATATCGCAGTCTTCAGCGATCCCCGAGATGTTTCTCCGCAAACAGCAGGAACTGATCCCAATCGTAGGTGGTGACTTCGTGTTTGCCTGCGCGGTAGTGAAAGCCGATCGTGTGCATGATCGGCTGGTGCTGCGGCGGCATCTGGTCAGTGTCCAGTCCCTGCTTGCCGAGTAGGCGGTAAACCGGCCCGGCAGCTACGGCGGAAAGGAATTCACCGCGAGGATCGGCCCACTGGTCCTGCTCGGCGCAGCCCAGATAGACGGGCCTCGGTGCTATCAACGCCAGGAGCATATGTTGGTCCACCGGCAGTTCGTCAACGTGATCGCTGAACTGCTTGTAATTGCCGCAAAACCAATGCGGGAAATTGGTGTTGAGGTGCTTGACGGTCTCGCCGTAAGTCCGACGGCTCAGGGCCGCGCCGCCTTCGCCTGAACCATTCGCTATCACTACCGCGAAGCGCGCGTCCTGCGCCCCGGCCCAAAGTGCGGTCTTTCCTAATCGCGAATGCCCCATCAGCACGACGCGTCTGGCATCGACATCCTTGTCCGTCTCCAGGTAATCCAGGGCGCGGCTCAGGCCCCAGGCCCACGCGCCAATGGCGCCCCATTCATCGGCAGCCGGCGCCGTTTGTCCAGGCTGGTAGAAGAGCGGCCGCACCCCGAACTGGATACCTCCAACAAAGTCCGGCTCGATGTCGCAGTAGTAAATCACAGCCAGGCCGTAGCCGCCCGCGAGCACCTTCTCGACCTGAAAGTAAGTATTAGTGCCTCGCTTGCTCTCGTCGCCGGGCACTTTCATTTTCTTATCACGCGGCCATTCTTCGCCGAGCTTGATGCCCGGGTCGGAGTGGATTCTGTAATTCCCGGAAAAACTCGGGACCAGGAAAACCGGGACAGGTTTCCTCGCGGCGGCGGGCAAATAGAGCAGGATGTCCATCTTCGGCCCGTCCTTCTTTTTTCCAGTGAAGTAGACAGTCACTTGCTTGCGGATAGCCTTACCATCCAGCGCTCGCTTGTCGAGGTCGAACTGCTCGAAGGTGATCCCCTTCGAACGTCCGGGACTGCGCCCGTAGACATTGCTCTCGAAGAGCTTAAGGATCTCAGGCCTTCGGTGCTTGTTCCAGGCCGCAGCGTCACGGACCCGCTCCCCATTCTGCAGCACCAGAGGGTCGGGCAGCGTGTATTTCCCAACTTTGGCTTCGTCGTAGTTAACATCAGTGCGTTGGCCGCTGGCGGCAGCGCACAGGAGCAACACGGCGAAGACGAACCAGGCAATACAACGCTGAGGGCTGGTTGCGAATGGAGTAGTCACAAGACTGGTTTTCATTCTGGGTTCCTTTTTTTATGGGTCGAGGGAACGCGACGCGGCTTTGCCGCGGAGCTCGTCGGCTGTATCGCCTTGTTGTGCATCTTTTCACTTACCTCCTCGGCAAATTGCTCTATAGAGATTACTCCCTTTTGCTTTGAGCGCTTTCTCAGAAATCTCATGAACTTCTCGCTGC
>DASYPF010000075.1:0-13890 GCA_036006905.1 Acidobacteriota bacterium | reverse complement strand
GGGAACATCGGCGGCCGTACGCGCGTCGTCCGTTACCATCCGACGCGCCACGGCACGATCTTCGCCGCCGGTCGTGTACGCGACTTACGGCAACTTCGGCGGCGCGCATGTGTACCGCAGCGGCGATGGAGGCGCCACCTGGTCGGCGCTCGACGGCACGAGCTCGCAGGTCCTTCCCGACATCCCCGTCCACTGCATCGTCGTCGACACGGACGACTCGTCGCGGCTGTACCTCGGGACCGACCTCGGCGTTTTCGTGTCGATCGACGGCGGCGCCCATTGGATGGTGGAGGAAACCGGCTTCGGGCCGGCGGTCACGGAGTGGCTCGCGCTTCAGCGCGACAGCTCGGGACGCAAGCGATTGTTCGCGTTCACGCACGGCCGCGGAGCCTGGCGCGTCGATCTTCGGTGACATTGCGGAATGCGGATTGCGGAATGCGGATTCAAATCCGCAACCCGCGATCAATCCGCAGTCCGAAATCCGAAATCCGCAATCCAAAGCGCTATTCGCCCCTGGAGCTGAAAGCGTAGAAGATCCCTAACGTCACGGTGCTTTGCGCCTTGACCAGCCGATCTAGCGACTTCGGGAAAAATCCTTTGTCAGAGAAGTCCCGCCGGAACTCAAGCCGCGTGAACAGGCCATTGGCGACTTTCTGTTCGCTGGTAAGAGTGAACTCTTTCACGATCTGCCTCAGCCCGGTGGTCAAGCCGTCGTGATCGTCGTACCACTCAAAGCGAGGCGAAACCGCCCACACTTTGTTAGCCTGGTAACGCGCGTAGCCGGCAAAACCCTGCCAATGCACACGCGCGCTGGAGACTCGATCCATTCCGTAGTCGTAATTGCCCATCAAGCTCAGTTGGGGATTGAGCGTGTAGGTGACGGTCGTATCCCAAAGGTGCCGCCAGTCATCGTTGTCTTTCAGTTGTTCAGGGCCGAACATGTAGTTTTGCGTGATCGACCATTTGGCGTTCGGTTTAATAACGGCCTGCAGGCCAACGGTCTTGCCCGTGTTGTTGTCGACGACGTTATTCCAGCCGTTGACCAAATAGCCGGCGAACGCAAACTTGTCGTTGAACGTATAACTGGCGCGCGCACCCATGTGGTAGTAAGGAATGGCCAGCGCAAAAAGCAGTGACCGGGAATAGTTCCAGTTGTCCTTGGTCTCAATCACCTCGGCTCCGTGCTGGGTCACGAATTTCCCCACGTCAATTTGCAGGCCCTTGCCCACCGGAGCCAGATAACTCAGGTAACCCTGCTGGAAATTCCGATAGATCCCGGTTCCACCCGGTTCCGATGAATGCACGATCTCAGTGGCCGGACCATAATCCAGATCCATTCGAAATCCCAAGCGATGGTCCGTCGTGGGCTTTTTTTCCAGAGCGATTTCAGCCAGGTTAAGGCTGAACTGGTTGTGCTTGGTGTCAAAGTTGCGCAAAGGGGCATCGCCCGTGGCCTTGTTAAAGTTGTAGCCATAGTAGCCGTCGACAAACCCGGACAGCTCGGTGCTGCGGAAAAATGAGAGAAAGCCGGCATCCTGATCGGGTTTAGGCGCGGGCGTTGCAGCGGAAACCGGTCCGGCGGCGGGAGCCGCGGCCGGGTCGGGAGCGATCTTTTCCTGCTTTGCTTCGAGCTCCTTGACCCGTCCCTCGAGTTGCTTAATCGTGGCCAGCAGTTCTTCGATGCTGACGCCGCTATCTTTGGCTTTCCCGGCCGGTGACGAAGCCGGCTTTTCCGCCAGAGCTTTCGCCGTCATCGCTGCCAGCAACAAAGTCAACATCACCAGGCAAAAGATGCCGCTCATCGTGCTTCTTTTACTGATAGAAAGCATTGCCTACCTCCTTAAGTTGCGATCTTGCGATCTGTTGATAACTGCATCTGTGCAACAGCCGCCTCTGCTTGCAACTCAGAGGTAGTTCGTTTATCTTGGACAGGCTGCTGCACAGGGAACTGTCAGTAGCGGTGGGGAGACTTGATGAGAGGTGGTCGACAATCACTCGCTCAACAAGCTCCCCGCGAAAACCCGCCAGTTTTCATTTCATAGCCCTCCTCCTATTCTTTCGGAAACTCGAAACCTGAAACTCGAAGCTTACCCATTGGCCGGTTCCACCTTCAGTGCTGAGGGTGCAGGAGCTCGCTCGATTGCGCCCGCAGGGATAACACCTTCGTGGAGGCCGGCGGTGATCTGGAAGTCCGGATAAGCCAGCGCTCCCATTTCGGGCAGATCCAGTCCTGCCAGTTCGGCTTCAGCCGGAACCCGGTTACCAACCAGCACGTCGACTAACTTGAAGAAGAGATAAAAGGATGTGAACACGAAGGCAAAACAGGTGATCACACCGATGGCTTCAGCAATGAATTGTTTCGGTGCGCCGTAGAAGAGACCTCTGACCGTTCCTGGAACGCCGTTCCACCCGTCACCATAAACGCCGTCGGCAAAAAGACCCAGGGAAAGCACACCCCAGGCACCGCACGCTCCGTGAACAGAGATTGCGCCCACCGGGTCGTCCACCTTCAGCGTGCGTTCCACGAAGAAGACGGACAACACCACCAGCACGCCGGCAATCAAGCCGATGAGCACAGCGAAAACGCTAGTGACGAACGCGCACGGGGCCGTAATGGCCACCAGTCCGGCCAGCATCCCGTTAGCCATCATGCTCGGATCGGGCTTGCCGTAGCGCAGCCAGACGTAAAGCATCGCCGTGAACGCGCCTGCCGCTGAGGCGAGCATCGTATTAACGGCAACGACGGCGATGCGCAGATCAGTGCCTGCCAATGTCGAGCCGGGGTTAAAACCAAACCAGCCGAAAGCCAGGATGAATGTGCCGCAAATTGCCATGGGGATGTGGTGCCCGGGAATGGCGACTGGCTTTCCATCCTTTGTGTATTTGCCAATGCGCGGCCCAAGCACGATTGCGCCGGCAAGAGCCGCTACGCCGCCCACCATGTGGACCACCGATGATCCGGCAAAGTCGACGTGCCCGTGTCCCAGGCCAAAGTTTGTTCCCAGATTCGCCAGCCATCCGCCCCCCCAGACCCAGTTGCCAAAAATGGGGTAAACAAACATGGACATGAAGAATCCGAAAATCACGAACGAGGAGAACTTCCAACGCTCGGCCATCGCTCCTGTAGGAATCGTGGCAGCGGTATCCATAAATACCATCTGGAAGAGAAAGAGCGCGAACACCCCCACGTCGTACGAATCCCAGCTCAAAAAGAAGCCTTTGAGTCCGAGCAATCCAAAGGGCTTACCGAAGATGTTGATGACCAATTCGTGGTTCAGCGGCGGAGTACCTCCAAGTGCGGCTACCGCTCCTACGCCCCCCATCTGCAAGGCGTAACCGCAGATCCAGTAACCGAGCATGCCGATGGCGTAAACCATGAAGTTCATCGACATGGTGTGCGCGGCGTTCTTGGCTCGGGTGAACCCGGTTTCCACCAAGGCAAAGCCCGCTTGCATGAACATAACGAGGAATCCGGTGATCAAGGTCCAGACAATGTTAATGGCGATCTTGTTGTGGCCGACGGTATCCATCACTTCCAGCAGCGCCGGTTTGGCGACATCCTTGACAGTCACATCCCGTGCCGCGCCCGTGGCTGCGCCATTTGGATCCGATGCGGGGGTCGCGGCGGCTGGCGCGGGTGCGGCGGGGGCTGGCTGCTGTTGAGCGGAGATGCGAATCGGCAGCATCGACCCGATCAGCATCAGCGCCGCTCCGATGGCAAAGCTGAGGCCAATACGTTTCCATTTAAGCATTCGAATCATCTGAATTTTCTCCTTTTTGGTTTTATCCTGTTCGTTGTTGACTCGCCGATTGTTCTTCACAGCGCGTAGGCGGCGCGCTCGCCGGTGCGAATTCGGATTACCTCCTCTACCGCGCTGATGAAAATCTTTCCATCACCAAACTTTCCGGTCTTGGCAGTGTGAATAATGGCGTCGACTGCGGGATCGACCAGTTCCTCGGGCAGCACCACTTCGATTTTGATCTTGGGCAGAAAGTCGACTCGATATTCGCTGCCGCGATAAGTCTCGGTATGCCCCTTCTGGCGGCCAAAGCCCTTGACCTCGGTAATGGTCATGCCGACAACCCCCACCTCCTGCAGGGCGTTTTTGACCGCATCGAGCAAGTGTGGCCTGATGATGCTTTCCAGCTTTCTCATATCCCTCCTTTTTGAAATTGTCCGCGATGGCCTAAACGTGAATCTCTGTGAATCCTCTGTGACACAAACGTGTTAAATCTTTTTTTTTGGACAAGAAATCTTAACCACCAAGGACACCAAGGACACAAAGGCTGAATTCCAGTGTCCGACACATAATCGTTCGGATGAGGCGGCGCAGCACGCCGTCTCTACCCAGAGAACCAACCCTGCGCCGATGTCCAAACACTAGAGAGCCACAGCATGATGCATCTCTACTGTCGTTTTCAAAACGGTCGGCCCGCCGCCGAGCGCTTCCTGCAGCGCGTACTCCACGGCAGACAACTCGGTTGGGATTAACTTGCGACCAGACGCGTGCGTCGCATAAAAAACATCGAGCGCATGACTCTTTTCAGTAGCAATCTTGGCAAAAGTAATGTTGAGGCCGGCTGAGGATAGTGCGCGCGCAATCTTGTAAGCCAGCCCCGGTTCGTCCTCCGCTCTGACCTCAATCACGGTGCTGGTAGCGGAAGCTTCAGAATCGAAATGCACGCTGGGCACGATAGGTTGCTTGGTGTTGTGTCGCCTGAAACGTCGGGTCGACCGGGCCAGCCATTTCTCGACGGCAGCGGCTACATCGTAAGTTCCCCGGACGGCTCCCTTCAGGCTCTCTTCAATCGCCGGCCACCGATCTTCCGGGATGGGATGGTGACCGCTTACCTCGGATACTCTGAAGGTATCAATCACGACGCCATCTTCGCGCGTGTAAAGGTCGGCGCTCAAAATATTGATGGCGTGGGCGGTCAGCGTGCCGGCCACGCGTGCAAACAGTCCTGCGCTGTCTCGCGTACAAATCGTCAGTCGCGAGCAATGGCCGCTTTCCATGGTTTGCCAGTCGATGGCGAGCGGCTGCGTTTCCAGTCGCTTGATCAGTCGCAAATGCCGGACAATCTGATCGGGCTCGGTGGCACGCAGATAGCGTTCCGGCAGCATGGCAAAGTGGCGTTCCACTTCCGCCGGGAGAAACTCTGCAAAAATGTGGGCCCACCATTGGGTCTTTCGGATGGCAAAGCGGCCTTCAACGTCAGTAGGCAAGAACTCAGGCAACAATTGTCGCACGATCTGCTGTTTCAACAGATTGGTGCGATGCGGGTCCCACCTGGCCGGCTTGCTCCCCGTCAACCGGCATCTTGCGTGGCTGTACAGCTCCCAGAGCAATTCTACTTTCCAGTGGTTCCATCCATCCGGGCCCACGCTGGAAGCATCGGCATAGGTCAACAGCAGCAGCATGTCGAGTTGTTCCAGCGTCCCGACCGTTGCCACGAAATCCTCGATCAGGCTTTCTTCAGAGAGATCTCGCCGCTGCGACAGTCTTGACATCAGGAGATGGTGCCGGACAAGAAACAAAGTCTGTGACGCAGTCACCTCGTCTAGTCGCAACTGCCGGCAAACACGCTCGGCAAGCCGTACTCCTTTTGAGGTGTGGTCACGGCCGTGCCCTTTGCCGCAGTCATGCAACAGCAGAGCGAGATAAGGCGTGGTGCGATTGCTGAGTTCGCTGAAGACTTTTGCGAATCGCGCCAGCTTCGGGTCATGGCCCTGCGCGATGCAGTCGAGCACTTCCAGCGCGCGTAGCGTATGTTCATCGATCGTGTGCTGGTGATAATGGTCGTGCTGGACCAGAAAGGTGATGCGCGCAAACTCGGGTAGAAGCCTCCCTAAGAATCCGAGCTCGTGCATCGGCCTCAAAGTAGCGGAGACCCGGCCGGGACGCCGCAAAATCTCGAGAAAGATACGGCTTGCTTCCGGCGTGTCTCGAAAGTTTCGATTTACCAGGAAAAGATGAGCGCGAATCGTCTGCTTGAGACTTTCGCTCAGGTCGAGCCCTTCGCTTTGAGCGACGCAGAAGGCCTCCAGCAGCCGGACGGGAGAGCGGGGCAAATCATCGAATGCGGCGCCGCAGTACAGCTTGCCTTGCCTGGCCTGGAAACCGCATGCAGTTTCGATGAAGCGGGGTCGCCGCTTGAATCGGGTTGCGCTCGCGCCCATCTCCAGGACTCGTTCCAGGAAGCCGTGACAAAGCTGATGGAGCTGATGCGCGCGCCGGTAATATTCACGCATGAAAAGTTCCGATGCGAAGAAAGTTCTCTTGCGCTTGTATCCAAGATTGAAGGCGAGAATCGGCTGCAACTCCAGGGTCAGGAAGTCGGTCTTGCGGCCCGTTGAGAAATGCGCTTCATTGCGGATTCGTGCGAGAAAGTCGTAAGCAGCGCGAGCGTCTTCGCGCTCAGAATCGGAAATCAGATCTCTCTCTCGCAATTCGTCCAGGCTTTGGCAGTTAAAGATCCCGCGGCCGATCCACAGCACGGTGTGCAGATCCCGCAGCCCGCCGGGACTCTCTTTGATATTAGGCTCCTGGACACAAACCGCAGAACCGAACCTGGCTGTGCGCTCTTCAATCTCCAGCCTCATGCATTTCAGGAAGGACTCGCGCTCCCGGCTGTTTTTGAAGACGCTCTGATCGATCTCCGCCTCAAAACGGCGGAACACTTCTTCGCTGCCCGCCAAGAATCGCGATTCGGCCATGGCATTGCGCGAATGCAAATCTTCCTTTGCCATGGTGAGGCATTCGCGTATCGAACGGAAACTGTGGCCCACGGTCAGCCCGATGTCCCAGAGCAAGTACAAAATCTGCTCGGCAAGTCCCTTGAAGGCTGGAGGCTGTTTGCCGGCGTGCAGAAACAAGATATCGACATCGGAAAACGGAGCCAGCTCGCGCCGCCCGTATCCGCCCAGTGCGGCGATAGCGCACTGATTCAACTGTCCTTGAAGCGCTGTGCCGAGGGCGGCACTGGAAGATTGGAAAGCTCTCGAGATAATCAGGTCGACCAGGTGACTTCTGGCGCCCGTGACTTCTTTCCCGCTCAGTCCCAGGCGATGACGGATACGCAGCCGTTCCGTTTCGATCTTCAAAAATTTCTTGAAGACCTCCACCTGCTTCCTGTGCTCTCGGGCGGCGCCAATCGAAGCAAGCTTCTCGCTGGCGCGCGTCAAAATCTTTTCCAAGTCCGTCTGCATTGTCTGGTTGAACCGAAGATGCGGTCGGCAGGCAATAAGCAAGAGTCGTACCAGTAGTGGGGGGCTTATAAGGAGAGGCCATATATTGTGGTTATCGGCCTGTATTCATGGGATTTAGCGCCGTAAGTTGTGGTTCCGCGCGCAGGTGAGAACTGGAAAGATGGGTTACAGAATTGTAATTATTTTAAGAATTATCGACAGAATTGTAGCTAACTTCGAAAACGCTGGGCGTCGATGGCGTACTTTTTCACCTTGTAGTTGATAATGCGTTCAGTTGAGCTCAGCAGCTTAGCCGCCTTGGACCGGTTGCCGCGCGTGGTCTTGAGAGCATCCTGGATCAGATCTTTTTCGTAGGCGTCAATGGCTTCCGTCAGCGACGCGCTCATGACCGTACCGGAGGCTTCAGCCGTCTGAAGCGTTGGTGGCAGGTGATGGCCATGGACTACATTACCGTCGCACACCAGCACCCCCCGCTCGATGGTGTTTTCCAGCTCGCGCACGTTGCCTGGCCAGTGGTAACTCATCAGCATGTCAATGGCGGGAGTGGATATCCGCTTGATGTTCTTGCCGTGTTCCACAGAGTACTTTTCCAGGAAGTAGTCGGCCAGCAGCATCACGTCGGGTTTGCGCTCTCGCAGGGGCGGAACGAAAATAGCAAACACATTGAGGCGGTAGTAAAGATCTTCGCGAAATGTCTCCGCCGCTATCGCTTTCTCCAGGTCTTTGTTGGTGGCGGCAATCAGCCTTACATTGACCCGGATGGTTTCGTTTCCGCCAAGCCGTTCAAACTCGCGCTCCTGCAGTGAGCGCAGCAGCTTGACCTGTGTGGAAAGATTGAGATCCCCGATCTCGTCGAGAAAGAGCGTTCCGCCCTCAGCCATCTCAAAGCGTCCCTTCTTGCGGTTCTGCGCTCCGGTGAATGCCCCCTTTTCGTAACCGAACAGCTCCGATTCAATCAGAGTATCGGGGAGGGCCGCGCAACTTACTTTTACAAAGGGTTTTTTAGCCCGCGGGGAGTTGTAATGGATGGCGTGGGCGATCAATTCTTTACCGGTTCCCGATTCGCCGCGGATCAAGACGGTGGTGTTCGTCTGCGCCACCTGCGCCACCTGCTCGTAGACTTGCCGCATCGGCCCGCTGTTTCCAATAATATTGGAGAAATCGTAACGTTCTCTCAACTCTTCGCGCAGATGGATATTTTCGTCCAACAGGCGCTGCCTTTCTGCATCCACCAGGCGATGGACTTTGATTGCCTGGGCAATCATGGAGGCGACTACGCGAAAGAATTTCAGCTCCCGATCGTAGTCTCGGTCCTTCTTAAAGCGGAGATCCACACCCAATGTGCCCGCCGGTTTTCGATTGATCACAACTGGAACGCAAATAAAGCTAACTTCTTGCTTATTTAAATCCTTGCGTTCGCCGGCGCGGTTCAAAAACATCGGCTCGCGGCTCACCTGAGGCACGACAATCGGCTTGCCACTTTGGACCACACGGCCTGTGATCCCTTCGCCCAGGTGGTAGCGCGCCCGCTGCCCATCAGCGCTTAACCCATTGGAGGCCTCAATTCCGAGTTCACTGGATTCCTCGTGAAGCAGCGTCACGGCGCTGCGAATCACTCCGTGGTGGCGCTCCAGGATTTCCAGTACCCGATGCAGTCCCGCCCTGAGATTGAGCGTGCCCGAAAGCGACTGACTGACCTCAAGCAGGGTGGTGAGTTTTCGTATTTCTCCGGTTTTGTCTTCCATCGTCGATCAGTCAATTCATAGAAAATAATTGATCCGCCGTAAACCCGACGCAAATCAAGCTTCAAAACAAGTTACAAAAAAGTAAGAATCACTGCTAGGTTCCTACAGAAGTGTAACAATGTCCAGAAAAAAAACCTTAGACACCCCCATTGCTTTCACCGGCCTGCCCACAACCAAAGGAAAAGCCGTCTACGGTGACGTGCACGACCACGGTGACGAATATTGCGCACAACATACCCTGGAGCGCTGGGCGAGGTGGCGGTTTTTCTCGTGGGCGTGAACGTGGACGTGGTCGTGGTCGTGCACGTGCACGTGAACGGCTTTTGGCTTACGCCCAACTAGTACCCGGGCTGACAAAAACCGATCACGAGCACGTGCATGTCAACGACCACGTCCACGTCTGTCCAAGTTACGAACTCTAAAAATGCTAATTTGGACAGGCGTGTCGTGCACGTGGACGTTGACGGCTTTTATCCTTCTGCGCCCGGTTCCGACACGATCAAATTTTCAATTACGGAAACGCCGTTTCACTTTAGCTGCCGTCAGTACCGCCGCCACCCCGGCCCAAGCGGCAAACGATAAGTATTTGCCGATCTGGAAGGACCAGGGTTGGTAGACAAACTCTACAATGTGCCGCCCCGGCGACAATGCGACCCCGCGAAAGGCCAGATTGGTTTGAATAATCTCAGTTTCCTTGTCGTCAACAAGAGCCTTCCAGCCGGGGAAGAAAGTGTCGGTCAGAACCAGCAGGGCCGGATACTGAGGCTGTGCCTGGATACGCACGTATTCGGCGTCATAGCGAACGATGCTCGCAGCGGATTGCTCGGGCGAATCAATTGCAATCCTGTCGTTGAAGGCGGGATAAGAATCCGAAGGGGCGGTTCGCAGAGCCTCAAGCAACTCTTTGGCGCCCGGAGCCTTGCGCACGTTTCCCGTCAAGTAGGCGCGAGGCAGCGTCCTTGTGTCTTCGTAGATGTTCAGCTCGCGATCGTAGACCAGCCGAAAACCCGGGTAAGTGAGGACGCCTTCGGCCAGATAGTATCGAATCCCAGCGATGCGGGCGGCATTTATCTTTTTGAGGTCCCATTGCCAGATGTGGAACCAGACATTGAGTGGGTCTGGATCCATAGTATTTCTGAAAAACCGCGTGTAGGACTCCGGAGGAGGATAGTCGTATCCACGGGCATCGTAAATCCTGTACATCTGGGAAATGTTTTGAAACAGAATCCATCTTTCTACGGAGGTGAACCGATCCGGAGAGCGGTCGCGCAGAAAAGTTACAGAATTTGGCTCCGATCCAAAGGCCCAGTCGCGAGGGATGATTGGATTATAGCCATAGGCGCAAAGAAAGAAGAGTTCACAGAATAAGAGCCCCGAGAGCAGCCTGACAATCCGCTGTCGGGAGCTGGCGTCTCGATTGATGGGCCGCATCAGAAAGAGAATGATCCCGACCGTAAAGTAAAAGAAGACGACTTGGCGGACGAAATAAATCAGCATTCCTCGGTCTTGGCTGTGCGGGTCGAAAAACTTTACGGTGCCCGCTGCGACCAGCGGAGTCAGAACGATCATTAGGAAGATCCCCGACCAGAGCGTCGCATTCTGAACCCTTCGAAATTGAATTTCGGAAAGTTCCCGCATCATGTCCAGTCCGAAAGCAGCCAGCACGGCCGCGGAGAACTGATACAGGAAAAGAAGCAACATATTGAGGCTGGCTTTAAAAAGCGGCAGGCGAAAAAAGATCCACGAGACCGGGGGAATGGAGAAGATCATCATTAGACACCATGCGGATAGCAGAGTCCAAACCAATACGCCCTTCCTGAACCTGCTGAAATAGGAACTCACCGTGGCGCTAAAGAGGGTTACCACCCCGGCAAATCCGGTGCAATTATTCCAGTTCCCAACCCCGTGATAGAAACCATCTGCAGGATTTCCGTAAAAATTGGGGATCAGATATGTCACCGCGGCTGTCAGTGGCATGGACGCGCCTTCGATCCATTTGCGCTCCTGCTGCAACAAGCTGTGTTTCAAGGCTTCCAGGAACGGCAAGACTTGTATCGCCGAGAGAGCTATGCCCAGGACCACTGCGGTAGCGCCCAGTAGAACGATTCTGATTCGCCTGGAGCGGGTCTCTGGCAGGAAGAATAGGTACCCGCCATAAACCGCCAGGCCAATCGCCGTGTAGAAAGCCGTTTCCGGATGGCCGGCGAAAAGCAGCAGGGCGAAGGCGATGGCGAGCAGCAAGCAGTCTGTCCATTGACTTCGAACAAACAAATGATGAGTCGCCAGGAAAACCCACGGAACCCACGCCGATGCCGTTCCCATGGCATAAAACGTCCAGGCTGTATTGAAGCTGGCGAGCATGTAAATGGTGCCGGCAACAAAGGACCCAAGCCAAGAGGTCCGCAGCGCGTAGAAACAGAACGCGAAGGTGCCCGTGGCGGCCATCAACAACTTCAGAAAGCTGATCCATTCAATCGCATCCAGTGGATTGAGCACATAAGCAATCCACGTGAGCGGAAAGAACATGGCCGACTGCATGTTGCCGATGAATGTCATTCCCGCGAGTATGTGCGGGTTCCAAAGGGGAATGTGCCCGCGGCGAATCGCGTTGCGGGCATAGTAGAGATTCGGATAAACCTGCTCGCTCTGGTCCATCAGTAGGGGATTGGCGGGGCGAGTCCACGCGGCCGGTCTCCGCGCGCGCCAAGGCGCAAACAAAAAGGCAACGTCTGCCTGGGATAGGATTTTGCTTGTGAATAAGGCTTCCCCAAACAGTGCGACCAAGATAAGCGAGTACAAAAGCAGTGCCTTTTTCATTCCCGTCCTATCCCGGCCGCAAGCGCTTGGCTCTCCCTCGCCTCTTCACTTGAGAAAGCAAAAGCGCTCCAGGCAAACAATGCCGGGATAGTGTGCACTAAGACTCGCGAGAGCGAGGTACGCATTTGCCAGACCCAATCAAGGGGTGTGAAAAAGTAAACGGCGAAGTAAAGCGCCACGTGAGCAAAGAACAAAAACTTCAACCCATACCGATCGTGGCCTTTCCATAACAAGGCAAAAGGTAGAGCCCATGTCAAATTCCATTTCGGAACTTCGATCATTTCGTTCAGCATTACCCTTGCCACTCCGCTTGCCCTGTGCAGCGCCGCCGGTATTCCTGGTACCCGAATCGGTCCTGCGCTGAACCAAGTTGTGGCCCCGAATAGTTCCTTTGGCAACCAGAAGGCCAAGAACCCAAGGACCAATCCCATCAAGGCTCCTGTAAAGAGCCACTTGTCCACGGCTCGCTGCGAGGAAACGGAAAGCATGTAAAGGCCGGGAAGAAGAACGAGCCCGGAAAAAACCAACCCTTCCATTTTGGTCCAAGAGCAAAGCAGCACCATTGCGGCCAGCAAAATGATGGTCCCGCGGCCCGGATGAATTTGATGTCGCAACAACAAGAAAATAGCGGCTGCGATCAAAGTTTCCAGGATCATGTCGGCGTTTCGGTACCCGGCGATCTCCGCCACCATCGGAATGGCCAGGTAAGCCGCGACAAGGGTAAGCGCTCCAGTTCGCTCCCATCTTAAGCGGGCCAGAGAATAAAGGATCAACAGGAGGCTGCAGAAGTGAGCCGCGTAGATTGTCTTGGAAGCGGTCTCTGAAAACTGACCGGTTATCCGGGCTACCCAGGCGATCATCATTGGGACATTCCACGGATAGGCCGAATGCAGCCCTTCACGAGCCAACCAGGATACAAGCTCCGGCGTCAGCTTTCCTTCGGCGGCGATAGCTTTTCCCTTAAGGAGCCATAGTGCCACCGAGTCCCATTCCGATGCCGGCGTCACCACAATGTGGACCACCACCTGCAGAGCGGCCAGACTGACAAAGATCACGACAAGAGCATCCCGCCAACTCCAGTTTCTAAGGTCACGGTGCACCTTTATCAACGGGCAAACAAAAGCAAAAGGTGCGAATATAACGGCGCTCCACAACGGGGAAGCATTCCAGAGCTGTGCAAGAATGAAATAGGCCAAGCCGTGCAAACCGGCAGATAAGGGGAACGCCAGCCCAAGTTTTTCAGCTAGTCGTCCTTGCGGCAGGGCGAGGTGCGCCATCCCCAAACCCGTTAGAAACAACCACGTGAACGCAAGCCCAGCTATCACCGCTGCCTTTCCAATAAAACGACCCGAGGGCTCTCGTACAGCTTTCTGTAGTGCTCAAACAGTGAACCTGAAGGCGAACCAAGGTAGATGACAACAAAGCGAGGTCGTATCCCGAAACGATAGTCACGTTTGTGAAGATGTCGTAGGGGATAGATTTCATAATTCAACAAATAGTTAAGGTAAGTGTACCGTTCTTCCTCAACATTGCTGAGAAAGACCAGCTCTGCTCCTAACGGGACTCTTTCTTGGATAATCTTGACACACTCATACCAGCCAGGAAACTGAACATCGCGTTTCTTTAAATCACTCTCAATGGGAGAATAGGTTTTCCACTCCCAGAGTGCCCGAGGAAGAAGGTAGTAGAAAAATACCGTCCCTCCTATGCCAAACCACAGCCAAGCTAGAATCATCAGCCAGAGCGATGAGTTGCTGCGGATGATGGGTGGCTTAGGGCGATTTCGACGTTGCAGAGCGAGCGTATTGGGGTCTGCCGGATTTGACACGCGGTTGGTAATGATACTAAATGGCGGGCCAGTCGGCGATTTTTGTTTACTCTGGCGCGCCGCTTCCTTCCGGTCGCGGCTCTGTGGCTGCTGTTGTTTGACAACACGCCCTTACGGGCATGTTGCCCAAAGGAAATCTCTGCGAATTCTCTGCGACCTCTGCGTCTCTGCGGTGAAAGAGCGGGTGAAAATCACCGCAGAGGCGCAGAGATCGCAGAGGTTTCGCAGAGAAACATACTGCACCGCAAAAAAACAATGAAGCCTCAATCAGCAATCATCAGGCCGTCGCT
>DASYPF010000074.1:0-6187 GCA_036006905.1 Acidobacteriota bacterium | reverse complement strand
AGGGTGCCTCGCCCCTCAAATCGAGCTAAATAATTGACACGAGTGTACTTCGATTAAAACGCTAGATCCTAAAATCAAAACTCTTCGCGCTCTTCGCGCCTTCGCGGTGAATTTCTTCACACCTTCTGACGCTCCGGGCTCTGACGTTTCGCGGTCATTCGTCATTCGAACTTCGTCATTCGAACTTAACCGCTGCCGCCGCCAGGATCTGCGCCAAGCTGACCAGTGAATCGACGTCCACCCACTCTTCGTCGGAATGAGCCCCTCCGCCCTTCGGTCCAATGATAACGGTCCCAACTCCGCCGCCCGACAGTAATGCGGAATCCATCCAGAAAGGGCGGCCGGCCAAGTTTGGCTCTGCGCCCAGGATTTCGGTGGCAGCGCGACGCACCATTTTCACAATGGTCGCATCCGGAGAGACTTCAAAAGCGTCCCGAACAAAGAACGCTTTGGCTGTTGCTTGAAAAGTGGGGTCGGCGGCGGCCAGCCCGCGCAGGATCTCTTCAATCTCGGCCATGACGGAAGTCTCCGTTTCTCCGGGGATGGTACGACGCTCAATGTGCAGCTTGCAATTCGCCGCATATGTGCTCAGGCCAGTGCCGCCACTGAGCATCGCCGCGTGCAATGACGGGGAACCGACCCGTGGATGGCCTTTTCGGGACCTTAACCGGCACGCCAGTTTGTCGAGTTCGGCGAGAAAGCGTCCCATGTGTATGTTGGCATCCACTCCTTCGTCGCAGCGGCTGCCGTGCGCGGCTTTGCCTATTGTTTCTACCTCAAGCCAGATAAATCCTTTGTGCGCCACACAGATTTCCAGTTCAGTTGGCTCGGTCACAATGGCGGCATCAATTTTTCCTGGGTAACGCTTCAGAAGCATTGCCGTTCCAAGGCTGGCGTATTCTTCATCGGCGACGGTCGCCACCATGAGATCTCCTTTTAGGTCAATGCCCGCATCGGCCAGAGCCTTGGCGGCCGCCATGCATGCCGCTACGCTGCCTTTCATATCGTAGGCGCCTCGTCCGTAGACTCGACCATCGCGCACCAGTGCCGAAAAGGGATCACGCATTCCCTCAACTCCCACCGTATCCAGATGCGCGTTGAAAATAAGCGTACGCCCGCTCCCGGTACCTTTAAGAATGCCAACAACACTGGTGCGTCTGGATTCCGGCTCGAAGATTTCCACCTGCAGATTAATGTTGCGCAGCCGATCAGCGACGTAAGCAGCAATTTCCGCTTCGCCGGGCCCACCGGAAACCAACGAGGGATTTCTCGAATCGATGCCAATCAAGTCGCGCAGCGTTTCGATCAGGTAATCTCGATCGATTGGAAGTTTCATAATGGAAACAGAGCTACGGCCTTAGCAATTAGCCGCAAATGGACTATGAGTTTATCGCATGAAAACCCGCGAAGTGGCCGAAGAATTGTAGGCCGGTGGAGGCCGCGAGTGTTTCGATCGATACTCTAGCGTGCAATATTCACAAATGTTCACCACGGAGGCACAGAGAACACAAAGGTGGCACAGGGTACAGGGCTGAAGCTTGAAGTATGAAGGCTGAAACATGTCAGAACACTCTGCCGTCTTGACGAGTCTTCATACTTCAAGCTTCAGCCCTGCTCTCTGTGCTACCTTTGTGCTCTTTGTGCCTTTGTGGTGAACGTTTGTAAATAATTCGGGCTAGTGGAAATCTTTGCTCCGCCGGGGCAAGAACCTGTGAAGAAATTCACCGCGAAGGCGCGAAGAGCGCGAAGGGTTTTGATTTTAGTATCTACGAGTTTTGTTCGAAGCACACTTGTGTCAATTGTCTAGCCCCGACTTGAGGGGCGAGGCACACCTATTAGCTTCGCGACCTTCGCGCCTTCGCGGTGAATTTTTTCTCACGTTCCAAGCTCGGCGGAGGCGATTTGGTCGCTTTATGCGGTGATTCAGATCCATCAAATTGAACTTTCACAGCGAGCGCAACGTCTTAGAACCTTGAAAGGGAGCACGCCCTTTTGGAACGTTTTGATGCTGAAACCCGATCTTTGCTCCTAACATGGTTCCGCCTCATCTGATTCGACATTTATCGATTATTGGGACGCTGCTTTTTTTGCCCTCCGGCGTGCAAGCACAGATTCCTAAACTGAAAATTCCTCGAGTCTCTACGCCTCCAAAACTTGAAGATTTCGTCAATGGAAAGCTGCCGGATCAAGGGGTTAAAGTGACAGACTTCCGCCAGCGTGAGCCGGGGGACGGCAAGCCGGTCAGCCGGGACACGGCAGCTTATCTTTCCTACGACGACAAGAATCTTTACATCGTGTTTGTCTGTAAAGAAGAGGCGGGTAAGGTGCGTGCCCGTTTAGCTAAGCGCGAGGATATTTTCTTCGATGATGTCGTGGGCATCATTCTGGATACGTTCCACGACCGCAGACGCGCTTATATGTTTTTTTGCAACCCTCTCGGTATTCAGGCCGATGGAATCACCACCGAGGGCCAGAATGACGATTTCAGCTTTGACACGCTCTGGTACTCAGAAGGGCGGCTGACTCCAGAGGGTTATATTGTGTGGATGGCGATCCCGTTTAAGAGCCTTCGCTTCACACATGATCCCGCCCAGACTTGGGGAATTGCGCTGGGGCGATTCATACTGCGCAATCTGGAGAATTCATTTTGGCCTTACATCACTCGAAGCAAACAAGGTTTTGTTCAACAGATGGCGACTCTCGAAGGGCTGGAGCAGATTTCGCCAGGACGCAACATGCAGTTGATTCCTTATGGGGTTTTCGCGGGCTCGCGTTTTCTCGATGCACAGACCCCCGGATTCCGCACCGACATTGAGACACGCGGCGGGCTCGACGCCAAGATGATCCTGCATGACGCGCTTGCAGTGGACGTCGCGCTCAATCCCGATTTCAGCCAGGTGGAATCTGACGAGCCTCAGGTAACAGTCAACCAGCGCTTCGAAGTTTTCTTCCCCGAGAAGCGGCCTTTTTTCATCGAAAATGCCGGTTTCTTTCAAACACCCGAGCAATTGTTTTTTTCCAGACGCATCGTGAATCCTCAATTTGGAGCGCGCCTGACGGGAAAGGTCGGGAACTGGGCCCTGGGCGGGCTGGTGATCGACGACCGCGCTCCCGGCAAAGGTGTTCCCGACGATGATCCGTTGCGTGGCAGGCGCGCCGGCATTGGGATGTTGCGCGTGCAACGCGAGTTCGGCGAGCAATCTCACGTGGGATTACTGGTCACGAGTCGTGATTTTGCTTCCAGTTCGAATCGAATTTTTTCGCTGGACACGCGTCTCAAGATGAAGGCCAACTGGACCGTTACGGGGCAAGCTATCGCCAGCGAGACGCGGGAGCTGGATGGCAGCCGGCTCGCCGGTCCGGCATACCTGGCGCGGATTAGCCACGAAGGGAAGCATTTCAACTACTCCACAACTTATTCGGACCGAAGCCCCGGTTTTCGCTCTCAGCTTGGATTTATCCCCCGGTCGGATATCCGACAAATAGAGAACAGTGGCAATTATCAGTGGCGGCCCGAGAAGAGCCGTGTCTTGTCCTTCGGCCCGTTTTTCAACACGCTGGTCAACTGGAACCGCCGAGGCAGGTTGCAGGACTGGCAGGCGTTTTCCGGGTTGAACGCAAATTTTAAGGGAGCATCGGGGCTGGCTGTCTTTCGCTCTGAGTCCTTCGAGCTATTCCAGGACCATGGTTTTCGCAAGAAGAGTTCCGGCGCCTTTTTTATCACAGAGTGGTCGAAGTGGCTGGGGCTTAACGCATCTTACGAAAAGGGAGCCAGTGTTAATTACTATCCGGCAGCCGGACTGGATCCATTTTTGGCAAATTCCCTGGATACCAGGTTAACCCTGAGATTCCATCCTTCATCTCAGGCCAACCTGGAACAGACCTATATTTACAGCCGGCTGGCCGCGGATAGAAAACCAATTGCGCAAGTCCCGGCTTCGGCAAGTATCTTCAACAATCACATCCTCCGCTGGAAGCTTAATTACCAGTTCACACGCGCCCTGTCCCTGCGAGGTATCTGTGACTACAATTCCGTGCTTCCCAACGCTGCCCTCGTGAATCTGGAACGCCAGAAGCGCTTCACTGCCGATATCCTGGCAACTTACCTGTTGAATCCCGGCACGGCGCTTTACATCGGCTATACGGATGGCTACCAGAACCTGGCGATTGATCCGGGCGTGCCGCCGGCGCTGCGTCGTACTCAGTCACCGTTCAATTCAACCGGACGGCAGGTGTTTGTGAAGTTCAGCTATCTGTTTCGGTTTTAGGATTATTTACTGGCGCGATTTCGGCCCGGCGTTGTATTGTCTGCTTCCGCAACATGGCAATTGTCAAACAGCTATCTGTGAAGTTGGAGGACAAACCAGGCATGCTAGCCGAGGTTTGCTCCGAGCTCGCCAAGGTAGCGGTCAACATTTCAGCGATCATGATTTCCAAAGCGCCCGCTGGGGAAGCGCCGCTGCGCGTGGTTGTAGACAATGTCGACGTTGCGAAAAAGGTGTTCAATTCTCTCAAGCTCGCCTATACCGAAGAGGACGTTCTGGCTGTTCACCTCAAAGAGCGGCCCGGTGCTCTCGGGCGCGTTTCTCGAAAACTTGCGGAGAAGGGAATTGACGTTCGCTATGCCTACGGCAGCATCGAAAAGAACTCGGATCGGGCGCTGCTGATACTAGCCGTTTCCGACCTCCACCGTGGCGCCGAGGTTCTGAAATAGATAAGCCATTAGTAATCAGTTCTCAGTTCTCAGCTATCAGCTATCAGTTCTCAGTTATCAGTTATCAGCTATCAGTTATCAGTTATCAGCTATCAGTTATCAGCTATCAGCTATCGGCTCTCAGTTCTCAGCTATCAGCTCAGCGAGCTACCAGCTTGCATTGTCAGCTTTCGGCCCTCAGCTTGCGAATGTCTTCTGTTGACACCTTACAGCCGAGAGCTGAGAACTGAGAGCTGAGAACTGCGAGCCGAGAACTGAGATCTGAGAACTGAGATCTGAGAACTGAGATCATTTGCGGCCTCCCTTAATCAGAAACTCCGGGTGATCGGTAATGACGCCATCGAAAGGCATCTGGGAGCAACGCATATGTTCGTTTTTAGTTTCCAATGCATACACGAAATTGCTCAAACCTTGTGAGGCTGCCTGCTGCACGAGCGTGGCATCGAGGGCGTCGTAACTCCAAACAATAGTACGCGTGCGACCATCATCGGGTAAAAGCCTGAGCAGGTGCTGAGCGCTTGCCGGGCGGTGCGCGATGATAATGCCGCACTGAACTTCAAGGCGGCTGAACTGCTCCACCACATTGTGCCAAAAGGATGTAATAAGACAACGTATGGACTGGCAAGAAACACTCAGCAATGCCAACACGGCGTCGGAAGCGAACGGCGTTTTGATTTCGATGTTCCAAAGCACCTCATTGCGGCGCTGCAAGGCTTCCTCCAGCGTCGGCACTGAATAGCCGACAAGCTGGCTCAGCCCATCACGGCTGATTGTCGCAACTTGCCGGCCATCCGGTGCGACCCGGTCGTGAAAAAGAATGGGCAACCCATCGGCGCTCAGCCGGACGTCGGTTTCAATTCCGTCCACCCCCATCGCAATCGCTTGGTCGAAGGCTTCCAGAGTGTTCTCTGGCACATCGACGTGGCAACCGCGGTGGCTTAAAACCAGCATGACAGTTGTCCTAACCGAAGTTATGTCGGAGATTATTACCACCAAGCGCTAAGACAGGAGGATTAAAAATATTTTATTTTGTGTTTAAGAGCTCTTTCTTCGAGTCGGCACTGTCAAGGATCTGACTGATTTTCTCGCAGTTCCTCGGTCGGGCTGGGCAGGGAGAAGGGAATTCGCAGTTTTGTGGCTGAAACGTACGGCACGCCAATTGCATCTAATAAGCAAGATGATCACAGTCCTTTGACGGTGGGCCTAAGGCGGAAAACGTGAGATTACCAAGAGGGGAACGCGACTTGCAATGCCTCGGTATATTTGTGCACGGAGCCCTGGCGAGCCTGCACGCACTTGGGTTTCTTTATAACCTGCGGCGGCGAAACTGGTTTGACGCCGGCATGCACAGCGCTGCGGCCATTTACGACGCCTGGGCCACAAGCCAGCACGTGGCAGCTATCCAACGCCTTGCCTACGAGGAATGTGAACGCATCCCCGCTCCGGTCCCCCGTTCTCTTTTTGGAACCCTTC
>DASYPF010000073.1:0-8819 GCA_036006905.1 Acidobacteriota bacterium | reverse complement strand
ATGAACGCGGAAAGTACGAATGACGAAGTTCGAGTGACGAGCGAAAACGATATTTGATATTTATCACATTGGTCTCTCGAACTTCGTCATTCGTACTTTCTGTGTTCATCCGCGGCCCAAAACCCGTATTCAGCCATGCGTAGTTCCCGCACCCGCGAAATCAATCGCTCTGCTGCCGCCATTCGGTAAAATGTCTCAAGTCCCCGAAGGTTCTCTTCATCCAGGTCATAATTCAATTTATTCTCCAGATAATCGAGAATCAGCCTTCCGGAAACAGGTATTTCGGCGGCTGCATATTCCACTATGTCTTGAATGTGGCTCAGCCCGTAGGCTTTGCTCGCAATAAAATAACGCAGGAACGGCTCCATATCGATCCCCTGGCGCACCGCCCAGAAGGCAAATACAAAAGGCTTTCCAGTCAGTTCCACCCATTGCTCAACCAAGTCAAAAACAAAGTAACGATCGCGCGGCACAAGCAGCGCAGGATTGCCGATCAACAGAGCGCTGTCGTTGTTGTCGAGCATCTTTTCCAAATCCGGTTCGCTAAGTCGGTATTCCGGATCGATTAGGAATTTCCGGCGCAGCAATATCCGAATCAGAGCAATGGATGTTCGACTACTGGCATCCAGAGCCACAGTTTTGACTTCTTCAATCGGCTTTTTGCTAACAAACAAAACACTCTCGACCTGCTTCTTAGAGGCAATGGCGAGGCCTGGTACCACACGCAACTCGTCAATGCGCTGGTATTCAATAACCGGAATCAGGCCGACGTCGACCTCACCGGCTGCCAGACGATCTGCGCATACTGCAGGCGTGTCATATTCGATTTGAAATAATGCAGGGAAGTCGCCGCGCATAAACCCCCACTGCAGGGGGAGGGCATTTACAAAATGGATGAAAGATACTCTCAGTTTCTTCACAAGGGCTCAACCTTGTTTGAACTATCCAAGACCAGCGCGGCCAGGCGCAATCTAAAGCCGATGACGGTCACCAGCACGTTTACGAGCACGTCCAAGTATACGACGGAAAAAGACCTCGTCAGAGCGTGCTCGTGGACGTCGTCGTGATACCGAACCGTGAAATTTGGTTTTTTTCAACCAGTCTTTTATCAGGAAACGTAAAGAATACGCGCACGCAATTCGCGACAGTGTGCGGCAGTGTGGATGCCGGCAGCCACAGAGCCGCGACCGGAAGGGAGCGGCGCGCCGATGTAACACTTTGCGACTACACCAGCGCGGAGTTGCCGCAATAACGATGCAGAAGGTTCCAATTTTGCGAGCCTGATCGCGACGACTCACTCTGGCGCGCCGCTCCCTTCCGGTCGCGGCTCTGTGGGTGCCGCTACCACGCCCGCAGCCGCCGATCATGCGCCCTTCTTGACGTGGCTAGCTCACTCCTTTGGTTGTGGCCTTACGGCCACTGCGTCCTCGTGAACGTGGACGGTTTTGGGTGATAAAAAAAATACGATATCATCTTAACCGGAGATGACTTAGAGGAATTGAGAAAAATCATAATCACCATCCCATTCATTCTGCTGAACGCCCTGGTCACCGCAGACACGCTCGACACCATCCGAAAGCGCGGAGTGCTTCAGTGGGGTGCCGACGCCGAAGGCGGCGCTCCCTACACATTCAACGACCCATCCCATCCCAACAGGATTATCGGCTTTGAAGTAGACATCGCCCAAGAACTTGCCAAGCGGCTGGGAGTCGGCCAGAAACCGGTGCAAACTCCGTGGGATGAAATCCCACAGGCTCTGCGGCGCGGCGATTTCGACATTGCGATGAATGGGATTGAAGTCACCGAGATACGAAAGCAGTACATCAACTTCACCATCCCTTACTACCACTTCTCCGAATCACTGATGGTGCGCGCGTCCGACATGACCAGTGCCAGCCTGGATGATATGAAGGGAAAGAAGGTCGGAACATTGAAGGGGACGCTGGCGGAAGACATACTGCGGAAGATCCCAGAAATACAAGTGGTCGCTTTCGATGGGCAAGTCGAACCGTACAAAGACCTCGCCCTGGGACGACTGAATGGGGTCTTGCTCGACGACCCGGTCGCCCGTTATCACGGTGAGATCATTCCGGGGCTGCGCTATGCGGCCAAAGGCATCGGCTCGGGGGTATACGCGATCGGTGTCCGGAAAGGCGATGACCGTTTGCTTGCCGAACTCAATTCCATACTCTCATCGATGCAGTCAGACGGGACGCTGCTGTCGATCCTGAAGCGCTGGGGACTGGATACCTCAGACACCAACATAGTGCGGCGCCCCTACACGAGCAGCATCTGGATCTATGTGCCGATCTTGCTGAAGGCGGCAGGGATGACCGTCTTTCTCTCTTTTTCGTCGATGGCTGTGGCAATTCTGTTTGGAGTAATCCTGTGTTTGGGCAAAGTCTATGGGCCTCGCATTCCTCGGTCGCTTGCGTCCGGATACGTTGAGTTTTTCCGAGGCACGCCTCTTCTGCTTCAACTGTTGGTCATTTACTTTGGATTGCCCGTCGTCGGCATCAACTTCCCGGCATGGGTAGCGGCAATACTCGGCTTGGGACTGAACTATGCGGCTTACGAAGCTGAAATTTATCGGGGAGGGATTAATTCGGTCCCTCCCGGACAGATGGAGGCCGCGCTTTCGCTGGGCATGCCACAGTCGCTGGCCATCGAGAGAATCATTTTGCCTCAGGCGCTGCGTGTTTCACTTCCGGCGTCGACCAATGATTTCATCGCTCTTTTCAAAGATTCCTCTCTCTGCTCAGTCATTGGCGTCGTCGAGTTGACCAAACAGTTCAATATCCTGGCAGTTTCCACCTGGCGGGTTCTTGAGTTGGGGGTTCTTACGGCTATTCTTTATCTAGCTATGAGCTATCCCCTGGCGCTGGTGGCCAGAAGCCTGGAGGCTCGGCTTAAGAAATGATCGAAGTAAGAGGGCTGGTAAAAACGGCCGGCGATCACCGGATTCTTGACGGCTTGGACATCCTTGTGCCCGAAGGCCAGACTGTCGCTGTTGTGGGGCCGTCCGGAGCAGGCAAGAGCACGTTTCTGCGCTGCTTGAACGGTCTGGAGAATTTTCAAGCCGGTGTAGTGCGCATCGCTGGCCATGAGCTGCTGCCTCAGGATATTTCTCAAGGAAAACACGCCAACGGGAATCGTTCTGCGGTCTTACGGGCGATTCGACTGCGGGTGGGAATGGTCTTCCAATCTTTCAATCTATTTCCCCACCTGACCGTTCTCGAGAATCTTTGCCTGGCTCCACGGAAGGTCCTCGGCAAAAGCCGGGCCGATGCCGAAGCTATGGCGCTTCAACTGCTGCAGGAAGTTAACTTGAAAGGGATGCAGACTCGCTATCCGCGCCAGCTTTCAGGCGGTGAGCAGCAGCGCGTCGCCATCGCGCGGGCCCTTGCCATGCAGCCGCAAGCGATGCTCTTTGACGAGCCTACGTCCAACCTGGATCCGGAACTGGTGATGGAAGTCGTAGAAGTGATCGAGCGACTGGCCCGGCAAAAATACACGATGCTGCTGGTGACCCACCAGATGGGAGTTGCAAAGCGCGTGGCCAGCCGTGTCTTGTTTCTCGATCAAGGGCGAATCATAGAAGATTCCTCTGCCGTGCAATTTTTTAAAAGTCCACAGAGTGAACGGGCCCGCGAGTTTCTGCGAAATATTATGATTTAAACGGGCTCCGGGTCTCAGGTCTCGGGTCTCAAGTCCTACAATCTTGAATCCCTGTGGTGGGTTTTCAGATGACCTCAACGCTGGCATGGAGCCTGCAGGGCAGTCTCCGGCCCAAAGCTGCTCTTGCTTTTCGAGGCCGCTTGCAGCGGCCTTTCCCGAAGGGTTTCAGCCCCGGCCTTCCCAGGCCGGGGTTATAGGCGCGAGCGCAACCATCATCAAGGCCGTTTCAACGAGAGTTTTGCGAAAGAGTGTTTGGCTGGCTGAAGCCGGTCGATTGGAAGGCCGGTGAGCCGGCCTACGATAATTTTAGATCCCGCTCGACCCCGGCCTTGGAAGGCCGGGGCTGAAACCCTACGGGAAAGGCCGCTCGAAGCGGCCTAAAGACGTTCCTGGTCTCGGCAGGCAGCAAAACTTTACTGACATACGTCTTTACAGGTGTCCCTCTAACGTCAACGATTTTTTCTTCGCAAATCTCCCCGCTCGCCAGTTAAGTCTTGCATGAACGCCTCTCTAATCTACTGGGTGGCGCTGCAGGCTTTGGAGAGCTGCGGTGTGCGTAACGGCCACCGGCTGCTCAAGATGTTTGGCAGCCCCGAACCGCTCTTCCGAAACGATCGCAAGCACTTGCAGTTGCTGGGTCTAAGCGCCGAAGCGATTCAGGAAATTCAGAGCGGCCGCATCCTGAAGACTGCCGAGCAGATTCTTCGCCGCTGTGAAAAATGTGACACGCTGATCTGGACGTTTCATGACCCGTTGTACCCGCATTTGTTGAAACAAATTTTCGATCCACCCCTTCTGATTTTTCTTCGCGGCCACACGAAACTTGCCGGCGGCGACGCTCTTGCGATCGTGGGAGCACGTCGCGCGTCCAGTTACGGTATTCACGCTGCCGAGTGGCTGTCCAGCGAATTGGCCATGCGTGGCCTGGTTATCGTCAGCGGCCTGGCAAGGGGAATAGACGCGGCCGCGCATCGCGGCGCGTTGCTGGCTCGCGGTCACACTCTGGCTGTGCTGGGGAATGGAGTCGACATTGTCTATCCGCGGGAAAACAAAAAGCTCTTCTACGAAATTACCGAGAAAGGCTGTCTGCTCTCCGAGTTCCCTCCGGGATGTTATCCCGTGCCTTCGAATTTCCCTGTGCGCAACCGGATCATCAGCGGGCTTTGCCACGGAACGGTCATAGCCGAAGCATCTGAGTTCAGCGGGTCGCTGATCACTGCGCGCCTGTCACTGGAACAAGGCCGTGAGGTTTTTGCCGTTCCCGGGAATATCACGTCACAGAAAAGCTTCGGACCGAATTTCCTGATTAAACAGGGCGCGAAAATCGTGCAGTGCGCCCAGGACGTTCTCGACGAACTGCCCGATAAATTCCGGGTTGCCGCGTCTCGCCCGTCACCGTCCGTGCCGGCAGAGACAGACGATCAAGTCCTCAAGCATATCCCTCGAGACTCTGAGATCATGTTTGACCAACTGGTCGAGCGCACCGGCCTTTCTTTTTCTGAGCTGTGCGCCCGCTTGTTTCAGCTGGAAGTCAGCGGCCAGATACGCAAACTTCCAGGAAACTTATTTGTGAGGAAATTAGAGGCTGGCAAATGAAGCCGCAAATAGACGCAAAGCTGAATAGGCCGCAAATGCACGCGAATGAACGCGAATCTATGAATGAACTCATCAAAATTGTTATCGGTGCAATTTACGAAGTAGCCAATACTCTGGGAACAGGATTTCTGGAAAAGGTGTACGAGCGCGCGTTAATCTCCGAACTTCGCCTCCGAGGACTAGAAACGCAGGCCCAAATCCCTGTCAGGATCACATATAAAGGCACCCTCGTGGGCGAATACTATGCCGATATTATCGTCTTTCAAAATCCGAAAGTTGAATGGAAGCGTGTCGTTCGTAATTTCTAAGTTCGCCGCGAACATCGCTAGATACCGAAGATTTCCGCCAGCCAAACTTTATTGGCGGATACATTAACTGATTCGCGTTCATTCGCGTTTATTCGCGGCGTGTGCTATTTTGAGGGAGGAGGAATCTACGTGTCGAAATCGATGGTGGTCGTAGAATCACCGGCTAAGGCAAAGACGATCGGGAAGTACTTGGGCAACGATTTTGTGGTCAAGGCTTCTTCCGGCCACATCAAGGACCTGCCCAAGAAAACCCTGGGTGTCGATATCGAAAATGATTTTGCGCCCACGTACAAGGTCATTCCCGGCAAGGAAAAAATTGTCGATGACCTGAGAAAGACGGCCAAGAATGTCGCCGCCATTTATCTCGCCGCCGATCCGGATCGCGAGGGCGAGGCGATTTGCCAGCACCTGGCTGAGATTCTTCACACGTCAAAGAAAAGCTCACAAAAGATCTATCGTGTTTTGTTCAACGAAATCACCAAGAGCGCCATTCTTCACGCATTTGAGCATCCCGGACAGATTGATGAACACAAAGTGGAAGCACAGCAGGCGCGCAGAATTCTGGATCGTCTGGTCGGTTACAAAATCAGCCCGCTTCTCTGGGAAAAAGTCCGGCGCGGCCTCTCTGCCGGCCGTGTCCAATCGGTGGCATTGCGGCTGATTGTCGATCGAGAGCGCGAGATCCAGGCATTTCGCTCTGAAGAGTACTGGAATTTTATCGCTAATCTGAGCGGCTCTGCTCCACCTCCTTTTGATGCCCGGGCCATTAAGCTGGACGGCAAGAAATTCCACGTTCCTCACCAGCAACTGGCCGAAGAAATTCAAGCGCATCTCGGGCAGGTTCCCTTCCGCGTTGTTTCCGTCATACGGAAGGAAAAGAGAAAGAACCCGGTGCCTCCCTTCACTACCAGCAAGCTGCAGCAGGAAGCGGCGCGCAAGCTGCGATTCACCGTCAAGCGCACCATGATAATCGCGCAGCGCCTTTACGAAGGCATAGAGATCGGCGATGAGGGTTCCGTCGGATTGATCACTTACATGCGCACGGATTCCACACGGGTTGCTGATTCCGCGCTCCAGGAAGTGCGCGGCTACATCGATCAGCGGTACGGAGGGCCTTACTTGCCCGAAAAAGCGGCCCGTTTCAAGAGTCAGAAGGGCGCTCAGGAAGCGCACGAGGCGGTTCGCCCAACCCTGGTGGATCGCACTCCGGAGAGTCTGAAGCCCCATCTGGATCGTGACGCCTATCGGCTTTATGACCTGATCTGGAAACGTTTCGTGGCATCACAAATGGAGCCCGCTCTTTTTGATCAGACGGAAATCGATATTGAAGCGGGCCGCGTCCTGTTTAAAGCGTCCGGAGCAGTCCTGAAATTTGACGGATTCCTGAAGGTATATCAGGAGGGCCGTGACGAAGAACCCGCATCGGACACCGACGAAGAGGAAAAGCTGTTACAACTTCCGCCCTTGCGCGAGGGAGAGCTGCTACAGGTAAACAAGCTGACCAAGGAACAAAAATTCACGCAGCCTCCTCCACGCTATTCGGAAGCAACACTGGTCAAGGCGCTGGAAGAGAAAGGAATCGGGCGGCCCAGTACTTACGCGCAGATTGTTAATGTCATCCAGAATCGCGACTATGCCAATAAAGAGGAAGGCAAATTTGTTCCCACCGAGACCGGCATGGTGGTGACAGACCTTCTGGTAGAACATTTCAAGGAAATCTTCGATTACCAGTACACGGCTCGCATGGAAGCGGCGCTCGACGAGATTGAGGAAGGCAAAGAAGACTGGATTGATACGCTCAATGAATTTTACAAGGAATTTCAGAAAGAACTCAAACGCGCCCAAAGCCAGATGCAAAACCTCAAGGCCGAAGAAATCGAAACCGACGAGGTGTGCGAGAAATGCGGGAGCAAGATGGTCATCAAATGGGGACGCTTCGGACGATTCCTGGCCTGCAGCAATTATCCTGAATGCAAGAATACCAAAGAGCTGCCCAAAGAGAACGGCTCGGAGGCAAAGCCCGCCGCGGCGGAAATAGAATCCGAACCGTGTGAGAAGTGCGGCAAGCCGATGATACTAAAAAAGGGCCGCTTCGGAGAGTTCCTGGCTTGCAGCGGCTATCCCGAATGCAAGAACACGCGCAAAATCATCTCGCGTGGCGGCGAACGCGAAGTAAAGGCCGATATTCCCACCGGTGAGAAGTGTCCTAAATGTGGCCAGGTGCTGGTCGTCAAGCATGGCCGCTTCGGAGAATTCACTGCCTGCAGCAATTATCCGGAGTGCCGGTACATCAAGCAGGAATCTACGGGCGTCATCTGTCCGAAATGCGGTAAATTCGACCTGGTCGCTAGAAAATCCAAACGAGGCAAAGTGTTTTACGGATGCGGCTCGTATCCTGATTGCGATTTTGTCCTGTGGTACAAGCCGGTACCCATTCCCTGCCCGCGCTGTGGAGAAAAATTCCTACTGGAGCGCCAGACAAAAAAAGAAGGCCTGATCCGCTACTGTCAGAAGGAAGGGTGCAAGTACAAGGAAGTCATCGAAGAAGCAGCCGCGATGGCGTAAGCTCGTCGAGTCGAAAGTCGCAGGTCCAAGGTCGCAGGGGCAAAATTCGAGCCACGAGTGTAAGCCGGGATTATTCACAAATGCTCACCACGGAAGCTAGCGCGGCGTAGCCGCAACTCAAAAGCCGGCTACGTTCACGATCACGTCCACGAGCACGTCTACCCAGGACGATTACGGCGGCATTTACAAAAATCGCAAATTTCAGGATTGCTGTGTACCGCGGCGGCGTATTACGTGCGCGTCGCCGTTGGCCCATCGCGCTGTCTGACACGCGGAGCCGACTCCTAGTCGACCCCAAGCGCTGCAGGGCGCCAGCGGTGCAATATTCGTCACTGTGGACGTGGCCGTGGTCGTGCACGTGAACGTGGCCGTGGTCGTGCAGGTCAACGTGGCCGTAGGCGGCTTTGCCTTTGGTTGTGGGCTCGTGCTCGCAAACGTGTGCATTTTTGTTTCTCCTCGGACAGGCCAAACTCACGCCCTATAACCCTTGACGACGTAATGGTCCACCACGAATATCCCCGCCCAGCACAGTGCGGTTACGGTGGCAGCTATCCCAACTCGTCCTGCCATCCCCCATTCCCTCCATACGCGTCTCGCCAACACAAAGATTAGCCAGCATTCCAAAGCAAAGGGCGGAAATCCCAAGAATCCCAGCAATGGCATTTCAAAAAT
>DASYPF010000072.1:0-8108 GCA_036006905.1 Acidobacteriota bacterium | reverse complement strand
CTTTGAAAGCGAAGGATCAGCGATGCTGCCGATGTAAATCTGGTCCCAGCCGGTGGCCCGCACCAGGTTGTGCGGCCAGCCGTTTTCTTTCCAGGGAGGCCACTGAGGAGTTACGTTTTCAATATCACGACGTATCCGGGTGCGCGTTTCTGGGTCAGCTAGACGGCGCAGCAGCGACGGCACTCCCCCTTCCAAAGACCAGGGAGGATAGATCGCCAGCATCATCGTGGCTGCGCCAAAGTAGGGAAACATATCGTAACTGACACGAATACCTTTTTGGCTGGCCTGTTCCTCCATCTCCAGCACCGTTTCGATCTTGGTCCAGTGCTTCCGCCCGACAGCCTCGTTGTGGGAATGATGTACGCGGGCGCCGCTGGCGGCTCCAATCGACAGAATTTCGCGCACCGCGTCCAGCAAAGTTTCACTCGAGCCTCGAATATGGTTGGTCACTACGGCCTGCTTTTCGGAAACTACGCGAGCCAGTGACTGCAGCTCTTCTGTGGGAGTATACATGCCGGGCGGATAGATCAGTCCCGTTGACAGTCCGAATGCTCCTTGATCCAGCGACCTTTCCAGCTCGGATTTCATGCGAGCGATCGCCGCCGAGCCTGCCGGGCCGGGGACAAGACCGATGGCGCCGAGTCGAAGGGGACCGTGAGCTTGAAGCGCGCCGACGTTGAGCAAAACACCGTGACGTTCCAGTTGGTCTAAGTAGTCTCCCGCCAACTTCCAGTTCCACGGAAAGTCGCGCGGCGTCATCCAGGCAAGAATACCGCGGATCAGTGGCTCGGATTCATGCGTGAGCGGGAATACACCGAGGCCGCAATTTCCCACGATTTCCGTCGTGATCCCCTGTCTCACTTTCCCTTCCAGCAAGCGGAACTGGTCTGTGTGCTCCAGCGGATGGATCAAATCGGCATGTGTATGGATATCGATGAATCCGGGCGCCAGGTACTTTCCGCCTGCGTCAACGGTCACCAAAGCGGCTGGATCGCGTAGATCTCCGACCGCGGCAATTCGCTCTTTGTTGATGGCAACGGCTCCTCGAAAGGGAGCCTCTCCGCTCCCATCGACAATGATCGCGTCTTTAATTAGAACATCCCATGGCATACAATGAAAATTCTAACCCCGGATATTCGCAAATGTTCACCACAGCTAAAGCGTCATCAGTCATCAGTCATCGGTCATCGGTCAGAAGCCAGACCGATTCAGGTCGACATAAAATCGACGATGTAATAAGCATATGGGAAATCTCCGCGCGTTAAAAAGAACCTCGCGGTTGGTGGTACAGCGCGCCACAGCCCCAACCCAAACGGCCGATCGCGACCACGTTCACGTGCACGAGGATGTGTACGTGGACGGGGTGCTCGGCTTTTCACCACGATTACGGGCAATGTTCGTAAAAATCCTCTTTTTTCTTAGCAGCCTTGCATTGGCGTGGAACAAATCGGCCGTGCCGGCTGCGGCACAGGAGGAAGATCCCCAGCTTTCATTGCTAGAGGCGATTCGTAGTGACCAACCGGAGCAGTTGTTCGAATTGCTCAAAAGCAACAGCGCGCCGCTGCCCGAAAACCGGAGCCTGGCGCTGCAGGCTCTGGCTCATTATAGGCTGGGGGAGTTTGCGGCTGCTGGGGAGCTTGTCCACAAAATGGCTGCAGCCGCGCCCGAGGCTTTGCTGATCCAATCGTTGCTCAGTGCTGCGGAAGGACGCTTTGAGCATGCTGAAAAATCGGTGTCTGCGGCCCTGGCGCGCCGTTCCGAGCTGGGACTGCTTTTTTTCGAGGCAGGACTTCATGACAGTTATCTGCTGCAGCACCTAGGCCGGCCTGAGGAAGCAGCCGCCGTCGTGGAGCAGTTGATCTCAACAGCGCCTTTTGGAAGATCGCAACTGCAGAACATCGTTAACAATCTGAAAGCCGCCCCCGGAGAGCCTTATCTCAAGGAAGCAACCGCTGCAGACCATACCGTTTCGCTTCAGGCAGACGGGTCAACTGCGTCACGTGCGGTCTTAGCACTGCGTGCTAATGAGCCCGGCCAGTTAGTCCTATTCGATACCGGGAGCACCCTGACTCTGCTGAAGACCGATATCAAGCAGGATCGCGGAAACGGCGTGGCGGTGCTCGGGCTTGATAGGCCTTCCGATGAGCCAATCCAGTATGGATGGCAGACAGGCTTGGCCATTGCCGGCTGGAAAATAGCCAACATTCCGGCCGGCTTTGTGGACAAGAATTCCACGGAGTCGCCCATGGGAAACTACAGCGCTGTTTTCGGATTGCCGCTGCTTCGGCGCTTCTTTTTAGTCATCGACTTCCCCAAGCGCACGCTGCAGCTTATGCCGAGGCCCCCAGATTCGATCGAAGGGGACCGAGTTCCATTTCGCTATGTTGCAGATCAGGTGATCATTCCGGCCACGATAAACGGAAAGTCTGCCAATCTTCTGCTCGATACAGGAGTGGCTGTGCCGTCGCTGAAAGTCGATATTTCCTGGGCTAAGTTTCTGGCGCCTCTTCCTCAATCGCCGGTTGCTCCGGGCAACGCGGCCAATCAAAAGGAGGCGGCGCAGGAACGTGCAAAAACCGCTCAATCACAAGTGCCGGGCACTGTGGCGATCCAGGTGCGCTCGTTAAAATTCGGCAAGCAGGAAATGAAAGAGTTGCCGGTGACCGTCACATCTTTGCGCAGCCGCCTTACGGCAAATCCGCTGGCGACGCGTATCGACGCCATCCTCGGTGCACCTCAACTGTCTGAATATCGCATCAGCATTGATTTTCAGAAGAATTGGATTTATTTCCAGAAGTAATTTCGCCGCAAATACGAAGAAAAGGGGGTCAGGGGCTGGAGGTCAGGGGCTGGGGTAGGCAGTCCGGGGGGAAGCAGTCGGCAGGAGGCAGTCGGCAGGAAAAGCGTCATTCGTCATTTGTCATTCGTTACTCGGTTGGAACTAATCACCAATGACGAGTGACGAATGACGCTTTTTGCCTGCCTCCCGCCGAGTGCCGATTCCAACCCCCAGAACTCCAGCCCCCAGCCCCCTTACCTACTGTTTATTTGCGGCGAAATTACTTACCGTAGAGCAAGTAGCACTTTTTGCACTCGTCGGGGTAGTTCTCAGTAGCGAAACCTCGACGGAATTCAAGAAAGCTTGGTGAATTCCAAATATCTGGGAAATTATCTCGTTTAATGTCACCGTAAAAAAGCGAAGTGGGGGAATGCTGCAAGCCATCGTAGTAGCGGGCAACATGATGACCAAAATAACAACACGGAGCCACTTGTCCCTCGAACGAGAAATAAACCGCCTCCAGAGGAGCAGCCAGGCAATGTCTTGGTTTGAGCTCGCTGCTCATGGGAAACTCGGAATGCATCTTGACTTGCATCCCTTCAGCTTCGCACTGGCGCATTACTTCCTTTATGTGCTTTTCCAGCCTTCTCAACGGGTCCCGCCGAAAGGCTTTTCTATCGTAAGGTCTTAACCTGTACTTCAGAAAGCTCCGCTCCCAGTCCGCCTGGTTTGAAATGGCGTTGAGATGCTTAAGGTGGAGAACAGTGGCTCCCACACTCTTCATAAAGTCCGGTATAAGCAATAATTCCGACGCGTTGTCTTCCTGGATAGTGAAGGCAATCGATAATTCCATGCCGGATTCTCTTTCGTGGAGCAACTGTGTCAAACTCTGAAGATTCTGGACCACCCGGTCAAAGTCAGCCCCGATGCGGATCTTGTTGAACGTCTCGCGCGTCATGCCATCCACGGATATGCTCAGAAAGTCGAGGCCGGACTCGATCAATCGCAGGCAATTGGTATCATTGAGAACTGTTCCATTGGAGGTCATCGCGGTCATACACTGCGAGTCTTTGGCCATCCGAATCATCTGGTAGATCTTCGGATGCAGCATCGATTCTCCCCAGCCGGTGAAGTCGACGGTATGAGCAAATGGCATCGCTTCCACAATCCGATGGTATGTCTCCAACGACATGTCAAGATAGGGGTCCTCGCTTGAAAACCGGGGGCACATCTCGCAGCCGAGATTGCAGCGGAATGTCGGTTCCAAATGGAAGGAAAGCGATTTGGGATTCATCTCACACTATGGTAACAGGATACTGAAAAATTCACCGCGAAGGCGCAAAGAACGCGAAGTTTTTTTATCGTCTCCAGTTTAGGACCTTGGCATTAGTCAACATCATGAATTGAGAACTCTTTCTTTGAGATAGAATCTCTACTTGTGCGACCAGCGGAGCCAGAAAAAATCCGGATTACACCAGTTTGCCGGGATTATTCACGAATATTCACCGCAGAGACGCAGAGGTCGCAAAGATGGCACAGAGAATAGGGCCGAAGCTTGAAGTATGAAGACCGAAGCATTTAACAACAGGATATACCCTCTTGATGAGTCTTCATACTTCAAGCTTCGGCCTTGTCCTCTGCGTTATCTTTGCGACCTCTGCGCCTCTGCGGTGAATATTCGTGAATAATCCGGGTTCATGACCCGGTTTTCCTGCAATGAGGAATGTTTTCAAGTATCTAGAATATCAAATTTTTCTCCCGTTGGCCTCCCGTTTTCCTCTTCCGCTGGCCTATCGTTTGGCAGAATGGCGTGGTAGTTGGATGTATCGCACTCGCAAAGATTCGCGGCAGCACGCGATTCAGAATATAAGGGCAACCTTTCCATTGCTTACGGCCCGCGATGCGGAACGAATCGCGCGCGAGCATTATCGGACGCTTTCAGTAGTAGATGTGGAAAGTCTTTGGTTTAAAAAGAACGTCGATTTTTTTCTGACCCATACGCGCGTGGACGGTCTCGAAAAGTTAAAAGGGGCAGCCGGTCGCCCGGGGGGAGCTCTCGTGTTGCTGGCACATTGGGGCAGCGTGGCCACGTTTTTTGTCGCGATTGGAAAAAGAGGATTGTCGTTTCATGTAGTCGTACGCCCCATCGAGCGCGATGAAGATCGCCTGGATCCGGCACACTTGAAGTTTGCAAAGAAATGCGTGTCCGACATAGGGCAAGCCATCGGGCATCCGCTGCTGTACACGAGCGGAAGTTTTCGAAAAAAGCGAGATCTGCTGCGGTCGGGAGAAATTTTGATGACCGCGTTCGATGTCACACCCCACATTTTGCACCACATCCAGCCGGTGCAATTTTTTGGGCGCACTGCCTATTTTCCGAGCGGGCTGGCGCGCCTGCAGCAGGAAACGGGTGCACATGTTTTTTACGGACTGATTCTTCGCTCGAAGCAGTCGCCTTATCAGAGGATACAGATCCGCGAGGTACCGTTGACCACCGGCCGAGATGAGCTGATGCAGCGATTGGTTTCCATGTTGGAAGAAGAAATAAGAAAGAGCCCATCTCAGTGGACGCTGTGGGACTCGATGGAATGGTTTTACCGACCTCTGCAGTCGCCGTAATGGTGCGCGATCGCCGGGATTGAATTTCTTCGGGCGGTAAAGAAACCGCAAGACGCCGAACTTGGTAAGCTGATGGAGCCATCCGACTATATCGAGCGCAGACTGCATCCCTCGAAAACCATGCCTGAATTCTTCACGCTTCGTCATTTGCTGGACAAGATCTCCGAAATGGTTTCGGTGCTGGAAAGGTCGCAATGGAGATTTCCTGTACGCGTCCTGGATGCGGGCTCCGGTTGTGCACCCTACAAGAGTCTCTTTTCGGAGGAGCGTTTCCGCTACGTGGCCGCCGACACCGCCTTGGCCGGCGGTGTCTCGGTGCTCGCCGAGGGTGCCAGCCTGCCGTTTGCCAACGGGGCGTTCGACCTGGTTCTCTCCAATCAGGTGCTGGAACACGTTAGGCAACCGGAAGCAGTTTGCACTGAGTTGAAACGGGTGCTCTCAGACCGTGGTTACTTGTTGCTTTCATGCCCATTTGTTTGGGAAATCCACAATTTCCCTGCCGACTACTGGCGATTCAGCGAACAAGCACTCCGGTTGTTGTTTGCCGAGATGGATCTGGTTTATCTGGAGCCGTCCACCAGCTCGGTCGAATGCCTGGCGCAAGCGTTCAACCTCTTCATCAATCGAAATCTTAAGAACCAATTTATTAAGGCGCTGCTCTTTCGCGTTACCAATTCTTCACTGGTACTGAAGCGCATGCCAAAACATGACGTGTTGTTGCCGGCAAACTACGTTGTGGTGGCCAAGAAAAAACTGTCATCCCCTGATTGTGGAGTTGACGCGCGTCGACCGGCGGCGGAATCCGCAAAATTTAGCTTTCATATTGACGCCCCTGCTCCTCACAGGCCGGTGCAGAAACCTTGTTTGAAAATAGCTGGCTGGATCGGGGGCAACGCCGCTCTCAGTGAAGTGCGCGCACGCATCGATGAGTCGATGGAAATACCCTTGGCCTGCAACCTGCCCCGAGTAGATGTATGGCGCGCCTTTCCCCATTTCAGCAATGCGCATCGAAGCGGGTTTGAAGGGGAATTTCAACTCGATCGGCTGGCGCCAGGGGTGCATGTGTTGCAAATTATCGGCGTGACGCGGGGCCAGACACGGTCAGGGGATCGTGTGGAATTCAGAGTTGATTCTTGATGCCCGGTCAGCGGGATGAAGGGACGCGGGGACGCGGGGACACGGGGACACGGGGACGCGGGGACACGGAGTCAAGGGGACACGGGGACACGGAGACGCGGGGACATGGGGACGCGGGGACATGGGGATACGGGGACAAGGAGACAAGGAGACAAGGAGAACGAAAATTCAATTCATTGATATCTGTTCGCCGGTGTCTCATTGTCCCGGTGTCTCCCCATCCTCCTTGTCCCGCCTCCTTGTCCCCTGTCTCCCCATCTCCTTATCCCCTTGTCTCCTTGTCCTCTTGTCTCCTTGTCCCCGTGTCTCTCCGTCTCCGCGTCCCCGTGTCCCCGTGTCCCGGCGTCCCCGTGTCCCCGTGTCCCAGGCCCCGATCCCCAGCCCCCGACCCCCAGCCCCCGCGTCCTAGCTCCACCGGTGGGTCAGCTTGACAAGCCCATATTCGCTTCCCGTGTGCCGGACCGTGAAAGGGCAGGCCGCCTCGAGGATCTCGTACGCTTGGAGAATGCGCTCATCCGTCAAGGCAATGCTGAAATGGTAGTGTCCCGATAATAGTTCCAATCGTGGAAGTTCAAAACTTGCCATGTGGGCGCCGTCGCCTGATGGTCTCATAAGAAATTCGTCCTGACGGGTGTTAGTGCAGTAACAGACAGTTCCGTCATTGCGAACGATCCCTATCCCGAGATGTGGCGCGCAATCTTCGGGGAACCGCGCCCTCACGGTGAGGCGCAATCCCTCGCCGGTTTGGAATTGATCGCGAGGCCGCCCCGAAATGTCGGTCAGAATGACGGACTCGATCTGAGACAACCCCTTTCCAGGCGATGATCGGATCTCGGGAGCTTGCGTTGCCCTTAGAAAATCTGAATACGCTTCCACAGTTTCGACTGCCGTGCCAAGAGCGCGGCACTCGCCGCGTTGCAGCCAGAGTGCCTGGTCACACAATTGGCGTACCTGGTACATGTTATGAGAGCAAAAGACAATATTCTTGCCGGCTTTCTTGAACTGGTAGATCCTCTCAATGCATTTTCGCTGGAAGTTTTGATCCCCAACTGCCAGGGCCTCGTCGATGACAAGCACATCGGGATCAAAAGCGGTAGCGATGGCAAAACCAAGACGCAAGTACATTCCCGAGGAATAGGTCTTTACCGGCTGATCCATAAATTCGTCCAGCTCTGAGAATTCAATGATGGCCCTCATTTGACTCTGTACTTCTTCCCTGGGAACACCCATAAGGGTTGCGGTGAAGCGAACATTTTCTCCCCCCGTGAATTCCGGATGAAAGCCAATCCCCAATTCCAGCAGCGAGGCGATGCGGCCGGCCGCATAGACCGAGCCACTGGTGGGAGCGGTGGTTCCGGTAATCAGTTTTAAGAGCGTGCTTTTCCCGGCGCCGTTGTTTCCGATGACGCCAAAAGCGACTCCGCGGTCCACCTGGAGAGAAATCTCCTTGAGCGCCCAAAGCGGTCTGTGATAGCGCCGGCGCAGGACCATTTCTTTGAGTATGCCCCGGCTCCCCTGGTATATGCGGTAAACCTTGCTGGCCTTCTCCAGTTCGATGGTATTCATGATTGGG
>DASYPF010000071.1:0-4965 GCA_036006905.1 Acidobacteriota bacterium | reverse complement strand
CTGGCAGTGACATTGAACTGCCTCGATCCAAGCATTTGTCCCCCTCGTTCCACAGTCACGACAGCTTGCCATGTCCAAGCCATCGGAATGTTTAATCGTCCAGCGTAATCGCCGTTCCCTTTCGAGGAGAGCTCACCTTCGGAGCTCATCGGGAACATCGAGCCCATCGCCGGCATTGAGATCCTGATCCGAACCGAAGCGTCGCTAATCGGCGTCCCCTTTGAATCGGCCACTTTGATGTGAATCGTGTTGTCGCCGACCTTGGCTGGATCAGGCTCAGTTCGCAGTTGAATCTGAAGTTGCTGACCGCCTTGCGCGGACGCGGCTGCCGGCTTTTTGGGAACGCCCATGTTTGCAAAGGCGCCCTTCAGCCGGCTCTCCGAATCCAAAATGAAATTGGCCGAGGTCACGACCTGCTCGCCAGGCCTAACGCCGCCTTTAATCAAATAGAAGCCACTCGCCCGCTCTCCCACTTTGACCTCTCTCGGTTCAAAGTAACCACCACCCTTGTCGATAAAAACATATTGCTGTGTGCCGGTATCCAAGACCGCGTCCTCGGGAACCGTCAGTTGCCGGCCCAGTGCAATGTTCAGCCTCACGTTGACGAACATGTCGGGCTTGAGCCTGTGATCGAAGTTGTTGAACTCTATTCGAATTTGGCCGGTACGCGTGTTCGGATTGACGAAGGGATAGACGTAGGAAACGGTTCCCATCAGCGACTGTGACGCGTTTCCATAAGGCATCTCTACAATCGCGGTTAGCCCAGGGTGGACCAGGGGAAGTTCATATTCGTAAATCTCACCCAGAGCCCACACTCGTGAAAGATCGACGATCGTATACAGATCCATTTCAGGTGTGACGTATCTGCCATGATGGTAAGCAGCACGCTCGGTGACCAGACCCGTGACGGGTGAATAAACGACAAGCTCACGCCGGGCTTTACCTTCTTTCTCCAGTCTGGCGATTTCTTGTTCAGTAACATCCCACAATTGCAGCCGGCGACGACTTGCCTCGACTAAATTTTCCGCACTGCTGGCGATCCTTTCAAAAGAACTATCCTTGAGTTCCTTGCGGGCACGCAGCGCGAGCAAGTATTCCTCTTGCGTTGCGACAAGATCGGGACTGTAGATGGTAAACATGGCGTCCCCCTTTCTCACCGGCTTGCCCACATAGTCGACAAACACCTGCTCAATCCAGCCGCTGACCTTCGTATGGATATGCGAAATTCGGGTTTCGTCGTAGGTGATCTTACCCACTGTTCGAAGCTCTTTTGACAAGGCACGAAGCGTTACCGTCGCGGTTTTAATGCCTGTGAGTTGTTGCTGCTCGGGCGAGACAAAAACTTTATTTTCTTCGGGACTCATTGGACGAAGAGGTGTCACCTTGTCGGCCATTGCCGCACCGCTGGTAGTTGAGCCTGGCTGCGTGACGGAATCGGTCTTGGCGGCGGCGTCCGGTTTTTCCATCTTCACGAGTTTCATGCTGCAGATCGGGCAGTTGCCAGGCTTGTCGGTCTGATAATTTTTGTGCATCGGGCAGTAGTAAACATCGCCCTGTGGGCTGCTCTGTTGTTCCGTCCTTTGACGGCTTTTTTGCGTCCATGGTCCCCAAAACGACAGAACCATGGCAGCGCCGGCAAGTAGAATCAAGACAGCCAGCAGGGCGCCGGCCTTGCGAGAGATTTTCTTATTCTCGCTATCCGGATTTGAAGGATTTACTTCGTTTGTCATGGCTTACGTCCTTTTCACGTTTGTCCGTGGTCCGTTGTCCGTTGTCCGTTGTCGGTGGTCCGTAGTGTTTGTCAGTGGTCCGTTGTCAGTTGTCCGTTGTCCATAGTGTTGTTAGTTGTCCGTTGCCCGTATTTCGCGCTTGCTGGTCAACTGCCAACCAACTGCTACTGACCACTGACAACGGACCACGGACAACTGACAAATCACGATCACTCCTTTGCCAACTCAATTCCAACGAGTGGTTCGAGGCGTGACAAGGATTTCTGAAACTCCGCAAGCTGCTCGTAATAGGTAAGCTCGTAATTGAGCAGACGCGTCCAGCTCGTCAGGAGGGTCAGAAAATCAATTTTTCCGACTCCGTAGTTATCCACTGCCGATTCCAAAGAGAAAGAGGCCTGGCGAATGATTCCCCGGTCATACAAGTTAGCCAGCTTTTCAGCAGTCGTCGCCATCAGATACAGATCGCGAATTTGGGAGAAGGTTTTCACCCGGAGGTTTTCGTACTCTTTCCGCGATTGGGCAAGACCTGCAGCGGCGCCTTCGACCTCGTATCGTTGTTTTCGCCCGTAATACAGCGGAACCTTCATCGTGCCTCCGATAGTCCAGTAAGGCCTATTGGATCCCCGGTTGTGATACATAAAGTTAAAGCTAAAATCGGGATACTTTCCTTTCCTCGCCAGATCGAGCGAGAACGCTTCTCGATCAATCAATCTCTGTTGCGCTTCGAGCAGCGGGAAATTTCGCTCCATCAGACCGTTTAGCTCCGATAGGGTGTAGCGTAGCGCGCTTTTTTCAATCTCTGCAGGAATGCCGATCGGCGTGTCAGGTGCGCGGTTCAACAACGCATTAAGCTGAGCTTCGTGTGAACCCCTGCGTTGCCGTAAGGTCAGCAGGCGTTCTTCTATTTTCGAAGTTTCCACTTGCGCTTCCAGCACATCTTGCTGAATGCCTTTTCCAACGGAATAGCGTGCGGACGCGATCTTTTCAAATTGTTCAAGGAGGCTCCGCTCCTTTTCGATGATTCGAATGCTTTTATCGGCAATGTAGAGGTCATAAAAAGCTGTTTTGACCTGGGAGATCAGTTCGAGCGCTTTCGCCTTGTAACGAGCCATCCCTGCGCGAGCCTCCATATCCGCGATCTTGCCTCTTAGTGGCAGTTTCCCAGGGAACGGAACTTCTTGACTAAACCCTATATAAACTTCGCTAAAACCTGCATCCGGGTCCCCGAGCGTGGTGAATGGAACAATGCTGCCCTCATTCATCTGGCCAAACATAATCTCCGGCTCCGGCAGTGTGCGAGCCGGCGAGATCTTGGCCTGCATGACATCGATGGAGTGTCTCGCCGCCTGCAGTTCGGGGCTGCGTTGTAGCGCCAGGAGCACCAGGCTCCGAACGTGGACATTCTCTGCCTCGGCCTGCGACGCCGTCTTCTCTACTTCCTCGACCCTCCCTGGAGATTTCGATTGCCCGAACGAGTGTGATATGGCCGAAAGAATCAATGCGAGAACCAACTCTGTGGAAATTGAACTCTTCTTCATACCCTTCCAACCCCTGTAAAAAAATCGCCATACATTTTTCGTAGTTCTCCCCATTATTCTCGAAGTGTTGTCCGAGGCTGGCGCTCCGCAGGCCGCAAGCGGCTAGAGTTATACCCGCTCTTGGAACGAGCGCTGAGAGCTCACGCCTGGCCTAGGAACAATCTTCTTTGGTTCGATTGACGATAGGTTGCGGAGGTACCCGCGCTGGGCACACCGCTTCCTCAGGTGGATCAGATCAGCAAAACGGAGTGCCGCAGATATAATGGGTGATCAGATGACAAGCCTAAGAGGGGCTGCTCAGTCCAACAGAGAAAGGGCCGCAGTGTGACCACTTCTGCGCCAACGGGGGGTGGGACATTTAACAACTTCGACAAGGCGAGTTGCACAGAAAAGGAGTGCTTGGAGGGCTGGGGACAACGGGTATCACAACATGTGGCGGCTCCCGGTGCTCCAGCCTCGGCACTCCGGCAGCAGGAAGATTGGAACGACACAGCGCAATCTGGCTGCTTTGCGTAGACGGCTAGATAGAGATCTCCTCCATAAAGCAATAGCAGCAGAAAGATCGGTATCAAAGCCACAGGCGCCCGTCGCATCGGATCTATGATAACAGCCTGGCGAAGCCGCAGGTAACAAATTTCAGTGAATTCCAATTCCGGTGCCTACTCCTACCATTAGCCCGCCCCCACGGGGCTTGCCCCCGTGGAGCGATGATTGGAGACTAAAAGACAACCACAAGCGACCGCCCCCCACGGGGCTTGTCCCCGTGGAGCGATGATTGACAACTAAACTGGTAACACCTACCATCAGCCCTACCATCAGCCCGCCACCACGGGGCCTATCCCCGTGGAGCGATGATTGGAAACTAAAAGACAACCACAAGCGACCGCCCCCACGGGGCTTGCCCCCGTGGAGTGATGATTGACAACTAAGGATGAACTCTGCACAACCCACTTACACAACAGCTAACTGCAAGCCCGCCTATCAACTCAACTGGTCGGTCACTCTCTTCTGGAACCAACCCGTTGAGACAGAAGACTGGCTTGACCAGCTAAAAGCGGAAACCGAGAAGGATAGAGTCCGCATATTGCAGCATCGATTCAGTACTCCGTCAGATAGCCAATTTCTTGCAAGCACGAAACCAGATCTGGCGCCTCCAGAGATGTTGCGTTCCATAAAGGGCCGGTTGCGGTATTTGACTCGCAACCAATTTTCGAAGTCTTTTAGAGGAAACTACTCGGTGCGAAGTGTCGGATCGCAAAAGCGTGAGACAATTGAAAATTACGTGGCGTCGCAGCGCGCCTTTGACCGCGGAGCGGTCCATGCCCGTCTGTGGCGGGCGTAGCGCCGCGAAGCCGCGCCTAGCCCAGCCGCTTTTTGGCTGGGCGGAAGAATAGAGCCCAGGGCGGAACTTGCGAAGCCCTGGGATAGCAGATCATCTCCACTCAAACCAGCCCGGCCCGTTTTTTGGGGCGGGCGACAGATATTTTTAGGTCTCTCAGATTTCATCGGGAAATTAAAATCGAACTCCTCAAACTGGATGGAACGGATTCGTCCACGTTTTGAGTGGCAGCAAGGATACGGGGCAGTTAGCAGTCCCTCTGAAGTTGAGCGCACCCGACGCTATATTGCCAATTAGGAGGAACATCACCGCAGAGTGAGCTTTGCTGAAGAATGGGCCAAGCTGTTGAAGGCAATGC
>DASYPF010000070.1:0-5161 GCA_036006905.1 Acidobacteriota bacterium | reverse complement strand
AGTTGAGAAGGAAAAACCTTCTCGTTTAGCGATGCGATGAGTCATGCACATAGAGTTTGTCGAAAGAAAATACCGGCCCGGCTGGAAATTACCCGAGGAACTCGTCACGTTGCAGGTAAGTTTTCCCAAAGGTCGTATTGTGAAGTACTTTAAGGACAAGAATTACGGTTTCATCAAGGCTAGGAACGGCCGCCACCTGTTCTTCTTCATCCCCGAAATAGATTTGCTCAGCACAGAAGATCCCGACAAAGCGCTGCGTGTCGGTCAGGAAGTGGGATATGACGTGACGCTGGTCGGGAAGAAGATGCGGGTGACGAAGCTGAAGGTTTACTGAGAGGTCAGTGGTTAGTGGTCCGTTGTCCGTGGTGTTTAGCTTTCAGCAGTCAGCCATCAGCCTTCAGCTTCGGGGCATAACACCTTACTTGTGGAAGGCTGACTGCCGCTAGCTGGCAGCTACTGACAACGGACCACTCACAACGGACCACTGACAACGGACAACGGACCAATGAGTGACGACACGCTAGCTCTGATCCTCTACATTACAGGCTGCGCCGGCGTGGCAGGGCTATTTCTTGCGCTGGCAACTTTTGTTGGCCCCAAACGCCCCAATCCAGTAAAGCAGTCGCCTTTTGAGTGCGGCAACCGTCCTCATAAAGTTATTCGCGGGAAATTCTCGGTGAAGTTTTTTCTGGTGGCACTGTTGTTTATCTTGTTTGACATCGAGTTGATCTTTCTTTTTCCCTGGGCGGTGACATTTCGCAGCTTGGGGGTTCAGAGCTTTGTCAGCATGACCGTCTTTTTGGCGTTTGTACTGGCCGGTTTGGTCTACGCTTGGAAAAGAGGAGCATTGCAATGGCGTTAAATACTCCGGCAGGCGGTTTTTTCACTAGCCGTCTGGATAAGATGATCGGCTGGGCCAGGAAGTATTCAATCTTTCAATATCCTTTTGTGACCGCTTGTTGCGGAATGGAGTATATGGCCACGTCGTGCGCGCACTATGACGTAGACCGGTTTGGCGCTGGATTGCCGCGGTTTTCACCACGTCAGGCAGATGTGCTGTTTGTCGTGGGAACGATCAGCCACAAACTGGCGCCTATGCTCAAGACTATTTACGATCAGATGTGCGAGCCCAAATGGGTGGTGGCTTTTGGTGTTTGCACTTGCACGGGTGGATTCTACGACAACTATGCGACCGTGATGGGGATTGATACTATCATTCCTGTTGACGTTTACATTCCCGGTTGCCCGCCGCGCCCTGAGACTGTTTTGGATGGGCTGATCAAGTTACAGGCGAAGATTGAGAGCCAGAGACAGAGAGTCTAGTTTTGTTGTCCGTGGTCCGTTGTCAGTTGTCCGTGGTCCGTCGTCAGTGGGAGCGCACGCATCTTGCGTGCTAGCTTGGATTATTCATTCATAATTCTCTTGTGGGGACAAAGCGAGCCCCGCTAGGCGGGGCGCAGAGAATTGTAGCCGAGGCGGTGAGGGTGGGTTGCCCAAATCGTCTTCTCTGTGAAACCTTCGTGTTCTTTGTGGCTCTGTGTTGATTTCCGTCGAACTCTTCACCACAGAGTCACAAAGGTCACGGAGGATTCACAGAGATTTACTTTTGGGCAACAGGCTACAGAAAATCTGTGAATAATCTGTGCTAGACGAGTTTGAAACCGAGGCATGCTGGAAGCGTGTGCTCCCGGACCACGGCCAACTGACAACTGACAACGGACCACGGACGACAGACAAGCTCGAAACTCAGATGGAACCAAGCATCACGCTTCGAAAGCTAAAAGACAACTTCGGCACATCTCTGTTCGACCTGGGCAATGCCTTCGGTGATGATTTCGCCGTGGTACACAAGGACAAAAACATCGATGTGGCCCGCTTTCTCCGCGATGATGCCGAGCTGAAGTACAACTATCTGATTGATATTACGGCCGTAGATTATCCGAAACGCAGGCCGCGTTTTGAGGTGGTGTACCATTTCTTTTCGCTGCTTTTTAAACACCGCGTAAGGATCAAGGCGCCCATCGAGGAAAAAGATGCAGTCCTGCCTAGCCTGGTCCCTCTCTGGCAGGGCGCCGATTGGTTTGAGCGCGAGGTGTGGGACATGTTCGGCATCCGCTTCTCAGGCCACCCCGACCTGCGCAGGATCCTGATGTATGACGGCTTTGAAGGGCATCCGCTGCGCAAGGATTATCCGATCAATAAACGTCAGCCGTTGATTGGTCCAAAGAATTGAGCACGGTGACTCAAGCTTCTGTTAAAAAGGACACCAAACGGCAACGCCTGTCCAAAATGCTCTCCGTGATCCGAAAGCGGCGAAGCTTGCTGATCCTGACCCACAACAACCCCGATCCCGACAGCGTGGCTTCCGGGTGGGCGTTGCGACAGGCGGTTCTGCAAAAATTGGGAATTGACGGCATCCTCGCCTACGGTGGAGTGCTGGGGCGTGCTGAAAACCAGACGATGGTCCGCAAATTACAGATTAACATGACTCACGTGCGCGAAGTAGATTTCAAAAAAGATCAGGCCATCGCCATCGTCGACACGCAACCGCGCACCGGAAATAATCCGCTCCCATCGGGCGTTGCCCCTGATGTTGTCATTGACCATCACCCCTTGCGCCAGGAGACCATTGGAGTCCCTTATTACGACGTTCGTGAGGACTATGGGGCCACCAGCACCATGTTGCTGGAATACCTGTCTACGGCCGGCGTGAAATTGACCAGGGAGTTGGCAACCGCGCTGTTTTACGCAATCAAGAGCGAGACAGTGAATCTGGTGCGCGAGGTGCACCAGGCCGACGTTCAAGCCTACCTGAAACTGTACCCGCTGGTGGATCAATCGATCCTGACCCGAATCGAGCAGGCGCCGGTGTCGAGGGAGTACTATCACGCCTTTCACATTGCCCTGGAGAACAGTTACATTTGTAAGCAGGTCGTGATTTCTCGGCTGCACTCGGTTCGCAATCCGGACATCGTTTCGGAAATTGCGGAATTTCTCCTTCGCCTGCGAGGCATAGAATGGACGCTGGCGATGGCAATGCATTCGAGCGATCTGATTCTTTCCACACGGACCATCGGTCTGGACCACGATGCGGGAGCAGTGATGCGGCAGGTCGTGGGAGACTATGGAACCGCCGGCGGTCACGGCATGATGGCAGGCGGCCAAATCCACATTTCAAACTTGAATCAACACGCCGTCGAGCAACTGGAGGAGGAATTAACAGATCGCTTTCTGCAGATTATTCTGGGAGATGGGGCATCCAAAGTTGTGCGAGAGCCCTTAATTCAGGCCAATGGAAAAGGAATTGATTGAAACTTCCACCCCTGTGGAAATCGAGCCGATGCGGATCTCATTCGGGCCGTCCCACCCGGCCATGCACGGCACGATAAAGATTGATGCCGATTTGGATGGAGAGACGGTAGTGAGTGCACGCGTGGAAATCGGATACCTGCATCGTGCTTTTGAAAAAAGTTGCGAGCAAGGAAACTACATGCATCCGATTCCGTATACGGATCGGCTGAACTACGTGTCTCCATTGATCTGCAATTTTGGATACGCGCAGGCCGTGGAAAAACTGCTGGGGATCGATCTGACCGAAAGGTGTAAGTATATCAGAGTGATCATGAGCGAGCTGTCCCGGATCACGGACCATTTGACCTGCATCGGGGCAAGCACTATGGAGCTGGGCGCCTTCAGTGTCTTTCTCTACATGATCAAAGCGCGCGAATACATTTATGAGCTGGTTGAATATGTCACGGGCGCGCGCCTGACGATCAGCTACGTGCGCATCGGTGGCGTAAAGGCCGATTTTCAGCCCGATTTTGAAGAACGAACCCGGGTGGCGCTGAAGAAGACACGTGAGGTATTGGCCGAAGTTGATCGCTTGTTGACCAAGAATCGGATCTTTCACGATCGAATGAAGGGTGTCGGCGTATGCACTCCGGAAATAGCGGTTCAATACGGTATTACGGGGCCTTTCCTGCGTTCTTGCGGTGTGAATTACGATGTTCGGAAGATTGCGCCCTATCTGGTTTATGACCGATTGAATTTCGAAGTGCCGCTTGGCGAGAATGGAGATAACTACGATCGTTACTTGTGCCGCATGCGCGAAATGGAGCAGAGCATGCGCATCATCGAGCAGGCCTTCGATCAGATGCCGAAAGGGGAAGTCAACGCAGATGTGTCCGGCCACGCGGTTCCTGCGGCCGAGATGCGGGACTTGGGGAAAATTGGAGCGACCGAAGGACTGGTGGAGCGCTCGGCCGGCGTGGAGCCGACGCTGCAGGGTTCCAACCGAGAGGCTGGCCGCCAGATTAACGTGCAGGACAAGCGAATTTTTCTTCCGCCGAAGGATGAGACCTACAGCAACATCGAGGGCTTGATGAACCACTTCAAGATGGTGATGTACGGCCATGGCCTTCACCCCCCGAAGGGAGAAACCTATAGCGCTGTCGAAGGAGGCAATGGCGAGCTTGGGTTTTTCGTGGTAAGCGACGGAACAGACCGGCCTTACCGCGTGCGCTGCCGGCCTCCCTGTTTTCCCATTATGGCCGCGCTGCCACACTTCCTGATCGGGTATTCCGTGGCTGACATAGTTCCCACTTTCGGCTCGGTCAACATGATCGGAGGGGAACTGGATCGATGAGCCTGAGCGCGCTCTCGGACAATCTGCTGGCGAGGATCTCCGAAATTCTTGCCAAATACCCTCAGCCGCGGGCTGCGTTGCTTCCCATTCTAAATGCTTGCCAGCGGGAATACGGTTTTATCTCGCCCGAAACAGAAGCCGCCGTTGCCGAATTGGTGGGGATTCCCGTCATCGATGTACGCGAGACGGTCAGTTTTTACAGCCTGCTGCAGCGCAAGCCGGTGGGGAAGTACCATTTGCAGTTTTGCACCAACCTTTCGTGCTCGTTGCTGGGCGCCGAAGAATCGTTGGCGGCCGCATGCCGGCGGCTGGGAGTCCATGAGGGAGAAACCACGCCTGAGAATAAATTCACCATCACGACGGTCGAGTGCCTGGGCGCCTGCGACATGTCTCCGTCGCTGCAGGTCAACGATGACTACTACGCGAATATGACTCCGGACAAAGTCAACGAGCTGCTGGACAAGTTAAAATAATGGAAAAAATCCTTTCCAAGAACTTCTTCAATCCAGAAGCGCG
>DASYPF010000069.1:0-6446 GCA_036006905.1 Acidobacteriota bacterium | reverse complement strand
CAACTTGCTAGACAAAGCGCACGAAGTGGTCGAATGCCGGACAACTTAAGAAGCATCCAAGAGTTGCAATCCTTGGGGCGGAGCGCTTATCCCGAAGTCCGCATCTGGGCCCTGGACAAACTGATCAGCTATTATGCCGGCGAGGCGACATCGGCGATCGCTTCGTTTCTTTATGACGGCCGACTTGACGCGGGTTGTCCGCGAGCAGACCCTCGCGGCGGCGCAGCATTGTGCTCTGGCGCTGGCCGAACTAGGCGACAAGCAATTCATTCCCGACTACAGTCAAAGGCTACTCAAAGAACAAATTCCCCCTGCCGACTGCATTTCGATGATGCTGCCTTTGACCCGGGCTCAATCCGAGGAGGCGTCTGAAATTTGCCGTGAAGCTCTGAGAATGGTGGAGAAGCACGGCAGAACTGAAAAGAATCGCGTCAATCTGCGATCCGCACTTAGCGAAGCGGCAACCGTCCTGCTGCAAACGCGCCGGTCGGCTGACGTGCGTTTCATACTTCGCCTGTTCCTCGGATCGCCATGGGCCCGGGGGATGCGTTACTCATTGCTGGGGCCACTGGTGGAACCGGCGGCTGTTCCATATTCGATGGAAGATCTGGAGGAAGACGATGAAGAATATTCGGCCTCGGATACGCCCGATCACCCTCCGCCGGATCTGGTAATCCTCAACGACGTTCTCGAGCATCTTGGCAAGACGAACCGAAGCGCGCTGGCCGATGAGTTAAGGCACGCGATCCAATCAAAGCGATACGCCGACGCGATTTTAAGAGTTGTAACGGATGCCGAAAACATATACCGAAAAGCCCTAAAACAGGCCGGTAAAGCTTCCATGCGGGCGCGCGCTGGTCGCGGTGTCGCTCCGTGGTGGAACCTGGCGGTGCTTCGCGCTGTTGGCGCCGAGTGGCAGCAGATCGCCGACGCGCCTCGCCCCGTGCAAAGAAGGCTGGCCGTCACCGCGACCCTGGTTTATGCGGGGCTCGTCGATCAGGAACCTTTCCTGGCATTGGATCCTGAACGCATGTCGCCGGATCGCCGGCTGGCGGTGTTTTTGCAGGACCGCAACGATACCGCCTACGACAACGAGTTGATTGAACTGTTGGCCGGCGCTCCTCCTCAGAATATCGCGGCGCTCTGCAGGGCTTTTGTTGCGTCCCATCCTGACTGGATCGCCGCAGGCCGGGTAATTCGCCTGCTGAGCCGTATGCGCGATGCAGAAAGCATTCCACTACTGATCTCGGCAGGGTCGCGGGAAAGCTCCGACCCTTTTGCGCTATCCGCAGCTTTCCAGCAGTTTGGCGACGAGGCTCTGCCGTATCTTGAACCCACTCTGAACTCGGCAAAAGACACGGAGATCGACACGGCAACCGGAGCGCTTGGAGATATCTGGACACGGGGCGCCCACGATCTTTTTCTGAGCCGTTTTGAGCGTCTTTACTTCACTCATCGAGAGGAGGCTTTGCGGACGGCTTCCGTTTTGGGCGCCGCCGAACTGGCGCCGCTACTGAAAGCTCGCCTGAAAGCGGACGAGCCTGAAGAATTCCTCTTCCGGTTCCTGTGCCGGCTTAATGGAATTGAAGACCCGCTGCTGGCCGGTATTGAACAAAAGATGGGCGACCGGCTGGCCGAAGAGGAGACGGCACTGAGCCGCCTTGACAACGACGACCCGCGGGGCTTGGACTTACGGCTGCGGCTGAAGCTTTACTGCAGCAGTTGCGCAAAATCTTTCGTTGTGGCTGTCGAAGAGGTCACCATCGGTTTGCGTTTGGATGGTGTGTCATCGGACACGCGGATTGAGCATTCCATCCGGTGTAAGTGGTGCGGTACTGTGGATCGCTATGAGATTACAGACGAAGCGCATGATGAAATCCTCGAGCGCCTGGAAACCATGTTAGCTTTTTCCGATGACCACCCGGAGAGCTTCAATCGCGGCCCCGTAAGGGTTTCTGTTGCGGAAGCCGATGAAGCTGCTGCGAGATTAGACCGCTATCGATCACCTGAAGATTACTCATTCGAATCATCAGAATCCCGCGTTCTTCAATATCGCCATCCAGAACCGAAAGTCGGAAGAAACGATCCTTGTCCCTGCGGCAGCGGCAAAAAATACAAAAAGTGCTGCGCCGCTCGTTGATGCTGACCGAAACAAGAAGTTTGAACTCCTGTAACGGCGTGAGAAAATCGCAAATCAGAACCGCGGGCGTCAAAAAGGAGAAACGATCCATGCGAGTACTATTTATCTGTTTCGCTGTAATGCTTGGTTTCAACGCGATGGTCGCGCTGGCGCACCATCCCGCGCATGCGCCGGCGGCATCCGGCAAGGTGACAGGCGCCGCCACCAGGGTCAAGCCGATTCCGATTCTCGGGATCAGCGGGCAAGGCAAACTGAAGTTCAGGGTTTTGTATACGGCAGAGCAGTTGCCCGAAGAAGCCCGGAAAGTGCTGGTCTCGGCCCACGGCGGTTTTGCTGTAGACCACCGAAAAGGAAGGGGCGAGACCTATTTTGCGCTGCCGGGAGCGGGCATCCTCCAGATCAGCGCTGATCTAAGAAGCATAAGGCTACTGCATACGCCGCCGGAGATGAAAAACGTAAATCTTCACAACACCACCCTGTGGCAAATCAAGGGCAAGCCGTATCTGACATTTCCCGCCAACGACGCAGGCCAAGTCTTCACTACGACACTCGACGGCGCGCTCGTTCACACATTGAATGCGCCCACGGCAGAAGACGATTTCAAAGAGCCGACGGTAAATGAGTATTTTCGGGGCCGGGGAAAATTTGCTCCCACTGACGTCGCGCAACTCGATGGTCTCTTGTATGTCACAACGGGTTATTCGAAGCTCGACTTCGTACTGACGGCCAAGATACTAGACACAAATCCCTTCAAAGCACTGTGGCATCATCTGGCCTTTGGGGGCAGAGGGAACGGGCCCGGCCAGTTTGGCACTGGACACGGCATCACCGTGCCTCCGGGGAAAAAACGGATAGACGTCTCTGATCGACCGAACTCTGAGATTGACCGCTTTAGTCCGGACGGTCGGTTTCTCTCAACTTTGAAGCTGCCGCTGGGATCTTTCCCTTGCGATATCGACTATGTAGACCCGTACGCCATAGTGGGTTGCCTTCACGGACCAGATCGCAGCAAAGGCGCGCCGATCTACATTCTGGAGGATGACAAAGTGATTTCCACGATCATGCCCAAGGAGGAACTAGGCCTGGAAAAATTCCAGCACGTGCACAACGCTGTGCTCCGGAAGATCGGCAAAAAGTGGTACATAATTGCCCAAGCATGGAACCCAGGTGATTTCACCATCCTGGAGCAACTTGCGGAGTAACGGCGCCACGCGAAATCTGCGAGACTTTTTTCATCCATAGCGGTCCAGAAGGTGATCGGTGTCAGGTCTTCAAAATTCGGTCCAGCGCAAGAAATGAATTCTGAAGACCTGACCCCTTCCGCGATTGGATAAGTTTGGTTCGCGGCTTGCCGTCTCCCAGATTGAATCAGCTTACGCGGCAATGCAGCGATTTGCTGAAGAAGCCCAAGAGATTCAACCTCGACTTATAACTCTTCCCCGCGTATCCGCTGATTGATTTCATAGGACGACACCTTGGCGACCATCGAATCGGGAGCGATTGTGTATTTTTCGTCTGCGTAGGCGTGGAACGTGTTCGTGAACGTGAACGTGGTCGTGATCGGCTTTTAATAGGTTGCGGCTTGCTGAGCCAGAATTTGCGGCACAGCTCAAAGTACTGAAGCACCGTATCCTTTTCGCCCTTCTCGGTAATTCTTTCGCCAGGGTCATTAGTCTCGAAATCGGGCGGGCATCTCATCTTCCAGACGAGAGAGCTTGGACCACCTTTTGGTGAAGCTTAAGCTGCCGCTGCTGCAGCAATTCTGCGGCGAACCGCCACAAACGCGACGGCGCCAAAGAGGAGACCGAAGATGACCGTGTAGGCGGCAGATTGGTGTAACTGTGCGACATAGAGAGCACACAACCGGGCTGGCGGCAAATTTGCGAAAAAATATCTGTCGCCCGCCCCAAAAAACGGGCCGGGCTGATTTGAGTGGAGATGATCTGCTATCCCAGGGCTTCGCAAGCTCCGCCCTGGGCTCTATTCTTCCGCCCAGCCAAAAAGCGGCTGGGCTCGCACGCTGCAAGGGTGCTAAAGCCCGCTTCAGCGGGCTTCTCGAACCACGGCTTTAGCCGCACCTTTCGGAGGGGTGTTGACAGAAGGATGAAGATTTTCTTGCGAATTGGAAGGGGCTAAAGCCACTGTTTGGGAAGCCCGCTTCAGCGGGCTTTAACTCGACCCGTCGTGCAAAAAATGTCGAATCCTCAGAGCAAGGCTGAGCCTTGCCGGCCAGCGCCTCTCCCCGCCCCTTCCGGCAAGGCTGTGCCTTGCCATGGCGCGGCTTCGCGTGCCCTGGAGTATCTACATTTCGAAGAAACAATGGGCCAATTCAGCCCGCGAAGCGGGCGTCCAGCGTGTAGCCCCCGGCGCAGCGAAGTGTTCGGTATCATGACATCCTTTACACTGTGTATCAGGACATCCTTTACACGAAAAGGTAAAAAGGGAGCTCCTAAGATTGGAGTAGGAGTGCCCTGGAAAGTAAAGGATGCAATGGATCAACGGATCGAGTTTGTAGTGCGAGCATTAGAAAGAGAGAGGGATTTGAGCAGCTTATGCCGTGAATTTGGGATCAGTCGGCCCACTGGTTATCACTGGCTGAATCGGTACCAGCAAGTGGAGAACTTATCGGGACTGAAGGAGCATCATCAAACGGAATGGCTTGCTGGAGCGTCAAGAGCGTCATAGGCCGGCACTGGAGCGATTTGAGCGCCAGGCGCCCAATGAGCTCTGGCAGATGGATTTCAAAGGCCCCTATCCCATCGAGCATGGCAAGTGTTATCCATTTTCCATTTTGGATGATCACAGCCGCTTTGTGGTGGGACTTTTTGCGCTACCCAGCATAGAGGGAGTGCAGGTGGAGCGGCGCCTACGTGAAGTATTCGAGCAGTACGGAGTACCCGATTGCATGCTGATGGATCACGGCACACCGTGGTGGAGCACGACCAACGGCCATGGCCTTACGCAATTGGCCGTCAAACTAATCAAACAGGGAATACGGCTGCGCTACAGCGGGATTGGGCATCCGCTTGTCGTAAGTAACGATGCCCTCAAGATCTGGTTGAAGCGACAGGGCGCTGGCAAGGTGTAGCGCGTCTAATGATCTCAAGTCGAACGGTTCGAGCTCCGCGGCAGACTCAAGTACCGCATCATTGATTCGTATCAGGGCCAGACGCCGGAGGATCTCTACAGCGTGATCGAGCTGCGCTTGTGTCGCCCCTGCACGATGTAGCGATCGCAGCACTTCGACCTGAGCGACAGCACTCGAGGTTCGCTGCGGCAGCTGACGCAGAAACTCAATCAACGCCGTGCTCTCAGCTTCCCGGATGACCAGCTTTATGATCGAGGAGGAATCGAGATAAATCAGTTTCGCCATTACAGACGTTCCGCCCGGATGTCGTCCAAGACTTGCTTGAGTCGTCTTGACAGCCCTCTGGATCGAAGTGGGCGTAGATCGAGCAGGTCGCCGGCTGGCGCCGAAGCACGCCCTGAAGCAACCAGTCGGTCCAGGGCAGTCGCCGGTTCGGGCAGCGGGGCGAGTATGGCGACTGGCCGGCCGCGTTCAGTGACCTCAAGAAGCACGCCTTGCTTAACCCGTCTGAGATACACACTTAGATTTTGCCGCAGCTCACGGACACCTACGCTCTTTTTTTGTGACATCCGCGCATTGTAGCACATTGCAGCACATCGTCGCACCTTCCGCGGCTCTGCGCCATCGTGCAGCGAAGGCTTAGCCTACCGGCGCCCTTCCTCATCTTTTTCGGCGGGGCTGTGCCTTGCCTTGGAGTTTGGACACTTTGGAGAGACGGCAGGTGGGCCGTCTCATCGCAGCGATCCGCCGATCCGTTACGATGAGACGGCCTTCAGGCCGTCTCTCCGCTCCGAAAATCTACACAGCTAGCCCGGCAAGGCTGTGCCGTGCCTAAAATCTTCTTTCGCAAATTTCGCGGATCGTCAGTTTAGTTCAGATAAATGGCTGGAGAGCGAAAACCGAGATGACTCGTCGAATATTGGACTTACCGCGCGGACTGGACGGCCTCTGGGGCATGTACCAGTGGCTCGACCGCGCACCCAAGGGGCGTAACGAGACGGGCGTCTGGTGGCGCCGCCACGACGAGTACGACAAGCGCTGAGCGACGTCGTGGTTGTCGTGGCGCAACTGCAGGACGGAGATCTCACGACGCATGGCGTCCGAGCGAGCGTCCCAGCAAGCCTTCTTCGGCGCCTCAGCGCTGCTCTTCGCCGCCAGCGCGGCGCTGACGATCGGCTGGTGCGCGTCCATGTCGGCGATGGGCGAGATGCCGATGCC
>DASYPF010000068.1:0-10019 GCA_036006905.1 Acidobacteriota bacterium | reverse complement strand
GAGCGTAAAGCCTCGCTGCAGCAGGTGCGCCTCGAGCGTCGGCGATTCTCCTGCTATCCACTCATCGATACGGGCGAAGTGTTGATCCAGGTCGCGATCGGCTTCTGGTTCCAGCCACAGCTCCGCTGAGTCATCTAGCCGTGCAGGGGCAGGAGCGGCCCGTCCGGTCATTGAACTACGACGGCGCTTCGCTCTTGCGTGCGTGCGCTTTCTACGGTTTTTGACCTTGTTCTTTGACATAGTGCCTCCTTAGTAGCAGCCGTTTTCGTTTGGCTACAAAACACATAACTGCCGTCGGGCCGCTTTTGCGAAAAAATTTGTGAGAAGCTATGAAGAAATTCACCGCGAAGGCGCGAAGGGCGCGAAGAGTTTTGGTTTTAGGGTCTAGAGTTTTATTCGAAGCTCCCTTGTGTCAATTGTTTAGCTCGGTTTGAGGAGTTGCCGCGCACGGAGCGGTGAACCCGCCCAAGAATCAACAAGCCAGCGGTGAAACCCGAAGGGTTTACAGAGCATAGCCGGCGGCAAAGCCCGCGTCTTTTGCGGGCGACGCCGCCGGTTGGCACCCCATGAACCATCCGACGCTGAAAGCGTCGCAGAACCTCAGCGCCAGAGATAGCGTGGGTGGAATGAAACGTCCTGTCGCTGCAAACCGGTGCACCTTCAAATTTGCCAAAAATTCTTAGGCCCCTTCAGGGCGGCTCGTCTTGGATGGACGGCCAACCGGCGGCGTCGCTCGCAAAAGACGCGGGCTTTGCCGCCGGCTATATTCTGTAAACCCTTCGGGTTTGGGAGGGTGTGGATGATCCCCGGTAAAATGTGGTTAAAAAAACCAGATTTCACGGTCCGGTATCACGTCAACGCCCACGACTGCGATCGGTCGAGTCGTCAGGTCGTCCGCGTGGACGTGGTCGTTGACGTGAACGTGCTCGTAATCGGCTTTTATTTGGGTGCGGCCTGGCCGCACCGTGTTCCCAGTGTCCCCCGTAGTTTCCACAATTTTAAGACAGCCTCCACGCCTATGAGCTTCGCGGCCTTTGCGCCTTCGCGGTGAATTTTTTCTCACGTTCTGACAGCCGCCAAATAGCACCTGCTACCAGATTCCGAGGCAACGGCGCACCACGATCAACTGAGCGACATGATAGGCGTTGTGATCAGCTACAAGGAGCAACTCGCGCAGGTAAGTCTGTCCTGAACCATGGGGGATGCGAGCAAAGAGATCAATCGCCGGATCGGTTGCGAGTTGCTTGAGCGCCTCAAGATCGCGTCGGAACTCGGCGACACTTTGATCCCATGCCATTGCCGTGGGTGGAGCTGCCGACGCCGGCCAGTAGTTTTCGGGCGGCAGTTCTTTGTACTTCGGATTGCGGCAGAACTCGAGAATGTCAAGCTGGCACAATCACAGGTGCTCAATCAACTGCCAGGGGGAGTAAGGCAAACCCTGGGGTGCTATGCCGCGAAGGTCAGCGGGAATGCCATCAGTGGCTGCATCAAAGTTGACATGTGCATCCTGCCAATCAAGAAGCTTCCGCAGGTGAGTGCGAAGCGACTTGTCCCGATCGACGGTACCTTTGTTATCCCGCTGGCTGTCTTTCCCTCGTAATGGTCGAGCGCCAGTGCGTTTCGGAGAATTTCTGTTCCGATCCATTGCGCGATACTTGGTATCCTCCATAGGGCTCTCCTTTATTCGATGCTTGTTTGGAGCTCAAACAACAACCACCATCCTAAAGGAGCACCCTTTCAAAACGCGTGAAAAAATTGATTTGAAAGGATTCCCATCAACAAGATATTGGTGTCGATAGCATCGATGTTGTTGGTTGTGTCTCCGGGTGCGGCTTCCAGGCAGAAGAGAGCGGTCCCATCTGCCTGTCTTGACCGCTATTTTTCGGAACTTCCAAGACGCGTTCAACTTAAAGAAGATTCACCCCAGAAATATGTGTTTACGTGTGACTACTTCTACCTCGACACTCTCGGAAATTTGACCGGAAAGGAGAGAGTCTCGGGCGAGTACACGCGCGCTCTGCCGGAAGGAAAGGCTCGTTGGAACAACGTCAGGATCGCCAAAGGCAGAGGTTTTGAAGACATCTTTCCCCAAGGAGACTTGCAGAAGTACATGGAGGATTTTACATACACACTCTCCAACCCGAGCAACATGTTCAAGCAGGAGTTCTTTTCCGGCTTTCCGGCAACTGAACTGAAAACGAAGAATTTGGTATGGGATACCTATATGATCGAGCAGTTTGCCTGGAACTACTGGGACAAACTGGAACTGAACATGCAACGATTTACGAACTGGCGTGGTGAGAGGCACGGGATTGACCTCTATGCACTCGTCGCTGCAGGGGTGATGTCAGCGGCGAGAATCGTCCTCACTTGACGTGTCGTCTGACGAACTGATAGGAAAGCAATTTCGTGGTCGATAGAGTCGCAATTCTTGTAACTGTTCTGTTTTTTATTTTCCCGGCTGCCTCTTCTCACGCAGAGCAAACGCCGCTTGACGGCCGGTGGGAAGGGGCTTTAGTGCGCGAAGGCTCTGAAGCGAAAATAATCGTCAACTTCAAAACGACCGCACGCGGCATTGGCGGAACAATGACAATGGCGAATGTCGGAATGTTCCGCCAGCCATTGTCCAAGATCACTTTTGACGCGCACCAAGCACATTTTGAGCAAGAAAACTTAGCTGCCATTTTTGACGGAGAAATTCGAGCCGATCAGATTGCCGGAAATCTAAAAGTCGTCGGGCTGACGGGCACTTTTCATCTGAAGCGTTCAACGGATGAACTCTTGCCGTATAAACAAGAAGAAGTACGCTTCCGAAACGGAAGCGTCACGCTTGCTGGAACGCTGACCATTCCATTGTCAAGTGGCTCGCATACGGCAATGGTTTTCACGCACGGCGGCGGTCCGGACACACGCGATTTTTCACGGTTCTATGCCGACGATTCCTGAAGCAGGGAAACCATGGCACTTTTTCGGATTCGCTGACGGGTATATCGACTTAATGACCGAGTGGGTCTTAAAGCGAGCAAAAGCTTAAGCCTGGGGACGAGTGGTCGCAGCAGAGGTATGAGCGGTAAGAGCGGTATGCGTCTCACAATCTGCGCAGGGAGCTGGAAAACGGCCGATGGATAACCGCAAGCTAGCATGACTAAAGAAAATCACGGACCGGATTGCAAGACTGATTTGGATCCCCGCCGGGGCGGAGATCCTTCGATTTCAAGTCGACTCCAACGCTGCACGTCGAAGTTAAAGACGCATGTTTCGCTGACATTGCCGGCGGCTGTAGCGCTGCCAAAGACAATGAAGCTTCCATCTTCGCTCACAAAGCTTGTGGCAAAAAAATTGCTGCACTCGACAGAACTCGAGAGCCAAACCGCTGGTTTTATGGCCGGGCGAGAACCATGCAAGTGCAGCAAAACAGCACAAGCCATCGGAATGCTTCAAATCTGACAGGTGTTTAGGTACCGCGTTGGTGAGAGGCATCAAGCCCTCTCATCAAGCCCTCTCAAGCCCTCCCGAGACGGCCCTCGGGCCCTCTCTCCACATGATCTGGGACTGTCAGCGATTTAGGATTTCGATTATCGCTCGCATGGCGTGAATTCGTTCCTTCAGCGGAAAATAGTCGCCCGCATTGGCCGTCGCTCCGATTCGTTCATTGAAACGCGTCAGCTTCGAAATCCCGGAAATGAGAGATTCCGGATTCAACTCCAGACGCAACAGCGTTACAAGGGCGATCGCGTCGCAGCGTGTTTCCAATTCTCGCAGCTTGCGTGAGTTCCTTGCGTCAAATGCGCGCTGGTATTCATCCCAAATATACTCATGTCCTATTTCGTGCGCGGCGACGGCCTGCAGTTCTTCGACACTGAGGAGATGGAGCGCATTCTCGGAAATCAAGAGCACCGCGCGCGCATGGAATGCCAGACATGCCTGCGGCACGTCGATGACTTTGATAGCGTAGACGGAATTGCGGCGATGGTATTCGAGTATCGAGTCAAGCGCCGCCAGTTTGCGCCGCTCTGCATCCGACGGCATCACTTCACCTTCGGCCGGAAGACCGGCGAGCACGCGAGCTTTCGCCGCCAGGGTTATTTCCGGCGGTCGCAGCCGATCGAGCACTCCATCTATCGACATAACTCCGGCGCTCTCGGAGTAACCGATGGCGTCGAGAGCTTCAAGGGCCGCTTTGATCTTGTCCGAATTTCTACCTTCAACGCTTCTGGTTAAAAGCAGGCAGACGCAAAACGCCGCCTTCACTACGACAAGCTCGCTGAATGAACGCATGAGCCACCTCGCTGTGTTGGGTCAGCGGGCAGCGGCGGATTGATTAGCTACAACGTGGCTCGTACAATGTTTCTAATTCACTCCGACCAGGGTCTGCACGCCGACATCGGCGGGTACAGTACGGGAGCACCTGATCGGGGGTCCTTTGAGAGCGCCAGAGGTTTTTTTAGAAAATTCTGGGAGAGTTCCTAGGAAATTCTTAGAGCCATTATGGCCAGACTTGCCAATGAGTTATACGAATTCTCCGGTTTTACACTTGTTCCGGGCGGAAGAATAAAGCCCAGGGCGAAGCTTGCGTAGCCCTGGGACTGCTCGCCATTTTTTCCGCGCCATGAGCCCGTTTTTTGGGCGGGCGACAGAATGGCGGTAGTTTTGGAGGAATTTTGTTTAATCTGTGGATGGGATTGTCCACGCCTCCAACCTGCAGAGCGCTGCCCAAGACCGCGTGCCAGTCGCCCAAATACTGATGGATGCGCTCCCAATGCTGCCGGAGCATTAATAGCCTTCCTCCGTTGGTTGCAAAAACTTACGTGATAGAGCAGACCATAACTGTGTGACATACAAACCACACAATTAGGCTGGTAGCAAATTTGCGAAAAAATTCTGCCGCCCGCCCAAAAAACGGGCCGGGCTGGTTTGCGTGGAAATGATCGGCTGTCCCAGGGCTGCGCAAGCTCCGCCCTGGGCTTTATTCTTGGCGCCCGCCCCAAAAGGCTGGGCCGGGCTGACGCGGCATTATCGTTCGTCAGAGGTGTCGCATCAGTCCGACCTGATTTTGCAGCGTCCGCTACCTAGGCCGCTTCAGCGGGGAATGCGGGGGCGGTTTCTACGGCAGGAGTATTGAGCACACAGCCGAGATTAGTCGGTTGTTCCCAATCCGAGTGCTTATTCTGGCGTCGAGTCATCCAGATGTCACCCTGGCCGCAGCCCCCAGGACGAGTACTTTGGAAGTACAGAACGTGCTCATTCGAGGAAAGAAATGGCAACGAATCGGCAAAGGCGGTATTGATTGGCGACCCCATATTCCCGGGCTCTCTCCACGGAGAGTCGACCGATTCTCGTGTCGCAAACCATAGGTCCTCTGCTCCGAGGCCCCCAGGCCGATCCGACGTAAAGTAGAGGGTCAATCCATTCTTGGAAAGCACAGCATAGTTGTCGTTATAAGGCGTGTTCAGTGGTGGCCCAACATTAACAGGCGCAGACCAGTCGCCGAACGTCTCTGCGGCCTGCGGTGAAACGGAGCTGATTAGCGTAGAGCATCCGAGCAGGCATAGAAGAGCCAAAGCTAGTTTCACGATCCTTCCTCCTCTTAATATTGTGATGGCCAACATTGTTGGGTCAGCGGGCGGGAGCGGATTGATTAACCACAACGTGGCTCGTACAATGTTTCTACTTCACTCCGACCAGGGTCCGCACGCTGACATCGGCGGGCACAGTATGGGAGCACTGGATCGGGGGTCCTTTGGTTGCGCCAAAGGCTTTCTCAGAAAATTCTGGGAGAGTTCTTAGGAAATTCTTAGAGCCGTTATGGCCAGACTTGCCAATGAGTTATACGAATTCTCCGGTTTTACTCTTGTTCCAGCCGAGCGCCTTTTGAAGCGGGGCGAAAAAGTAGTGGCCCTGCCTGCCAAGGCCTTTGACCTGCTTTCGGTCATGGTTGAGAACCACGGTCGGCTGCTGCAAAAAGACGAGCTGATGCAGAAGGTCTGGCCTGACAGCTTCGTGGAAGAAGCGAATCTTTCTTACAACGTCTCGCTGCTGCGAAGGGCGCTGGGCCAGTCGGGTGAAGCCCAGGATCCGATTGAAACAGTTCCGAAATGGGGCTATCGCTTCGTCGCGCCGGTGACAAAACGGAGTGGGGCTGCTGCAGACGCGACGGTTGCAGACCATACCACCGCACTTCCGGATTATGCCCCCGCGCCGGTTGTCGCTGCTCGACGACAGCTCTTCAACATGAAATGGCTGGGGCTAGCGTTGGGCGGGTTATTTGCCGCCGGCGCTGTTTTCCTACTCACTACGCTGCGTTTGAAAAAAGACGAGGGCCGGCCGGAGCTTCCTTACAAGATCGTGCCGATCACTTCCTATCCAGGTGTTGAGTCCCAGCCGTCGTTCTCTCCCGATGGAAGCCAACTTGCGTTTACCTGGAACAATGCAGGCAATTCCGATATCTACGTGAAGGTTCTCGGTGTCGACAAACCTTTGCGTCTGACGCAGGATCCTGCAACCGACAACAACCCGGTCTGGCTTTCTGATGGGCGGCGCATTGCATTTATTCGCTCAACCGGAGATTCCAGCACCGTGTTTCTGGTATCTCCGCTGGGCGGGCAGGAGCGCCGTGTCGCCGAGCTTTCTCGCTTTCGTCCCTACCAGAACAGCATGGACGCATCGCCTGATGCGAAGTTGCTCGCGGTTTCCGACAAGACTCGACCGGATGAGCCTTTCGCCATTTTTCTGTTATCCATTGAGACAGGCGAAAAGCGACGGCTGACGCAGCCGCCGCCGGGTGTCATCGGTGATGACAACCCGCGTTTCTCTCCGGACGGGCAGAACATCGCCTTCGGAAGGCAGGTAACATCACGGAAATACGATCTTTACGTCATCGCTCCGACTGGCGCCAGGCAACGGCGCGTCTCCGATCAAACCGCCATCGTTCACGGGATCACTTGGGCCAATACGACCGAACTGGTGTTTTCGTCCAACATCCGAGAACAAGACGGCCTCTGGCGCCTCGATATTCGACCGGGCGGCCTGGTTCGCCCGCTGGGGGTAGGGGGAACAACCGCGTTTCGTCCCGTGATTGCGCCACGGCAACGGCGGCTCGCCTATACGGCCAGGGAGCTTGACACGAATATCTGGCAGATGGAGTCCTCCGGCATCGCCGGTCGATGGAACGAGCCCAAACGCCTGATTTTTTCGAGCCAGTGGGATGAATATCCGTCAATCTGGAACGCCCCGGGAGCAAAGACAAGAATTGCGTTCAGCTCCTCGCGTTCGGGCGACTCTGAGATCTGGACCTGCGATTCGAATGGATCAAACTTATTGCAGTTGACGAACTTTAACGGCCCGCGCTGCTACTACCCCTCCTGGTCGCCCGACGGTCGAACCCTGGCGTTTGACGTAACCCTCGAAGGCCAGCGTGACATATATCTGATCGAAGGCGACGGCGGCCCCCCGCGTCGCCTAACAGAAGAGGCTTCCGATGATTCGCGTCCTGCGTGGTCGCGCGATGGAAAGTCGATTTATTTCTCATCAAACAAAGCGGGAAGTCTCGATATCTGGAAGATCCCCGCTCGTGGCGGCAGAGCGATCCAAGTTACGCGCAGCGGAGGTTGGCGGGCGGTGGAGTCTTTCGACTCAAAATACGTTTATTTCATGAAGAGACCCGGGCAAGCGGGAATCTGGCGCCTTCCTGTGTCGGGTGGGTCTGAAGAACTGGTGCTTGATTATGAGGGAGCGGGCTCTTCGGCTTGTTGGGACGTGGCGCGCAACGGCATTTACTTTGCGATTAGAGCCTGGCAGCTGGGATCCGAGAAATCCGTCCTGCCGACGATTCACTTCTTTGATTTTCAGTCACGCCAAGTGACCATGCTGGCCCGCTGCGAGAAGCCAATTCTGAATATTTCGGGCTTATCCGTCTCACCCGACGAACGGACAATCCTGTTCACGCAAGTGGATCGCTTCGAAGGCGACATCGTGCTGGTTGAGAATTTCCGCTGAGTAAACAAGGGTGATGCGCAAGGTGCCACATTGGTATGAGTTTGGGCCTTATCTTCTCGACCCGCGAGAGCACGCGCTCCTGCGAGGCTCAGAGATCGTGCCGCTGACCCCCAAGGCATTCGATCTGCTCCTGGTGCTGGTAGAACGTCAGGGTCACCTTATAGAAAAGGACGAACTTCTAAAGGTCGTCTGGCCTGACAGTTTTGTCGAGGAAGCCAACCTCTCTTACACGGTCTCTGCAATAAGGAAGGCGCTGGGAGACGGCGAGGAGGGCCAGAAATATATTGCGACGGTGCCAAAGCGAGGCTACAGATTTGTCGCCCCTGTCGCAATCAGAGCGGGCCAATCGGAGGCAATAGCAGGCCTGCAGCCGCTAGGCGAACGAGAGATATCCGCCAGCGGGGGCCCTTTGGACGCGGGATCGCGGCTCCACGGCGCGTTTGCCCTCTTGAATCGCCATAAGATCTTTGCGGCGACAGGGGCCGTTTTGCTCCTCGCTCTGGGCGTCATCGGATTGCAGCGCGTGTTTGCACCTGCCCAAGCCATTGATTCACTCGCAGTGCTGCCTTTTGTCAATGAGGGCAGTAATCCGGCATCGGAATACCTGAGTGACGGGCTTACGGAGACGCTGATCAACAACATGTCACAAATTCCCAGTCTGCGCGTGATCGCCCGGACCACTGTCTTCCGGTACAAAGGAACAGCGACGGATCCTGCCAAGGCGGGAAACGATCTCAAGGTTGGCGCTGTGGTAACAGGAAAAGTTCTCCAGAGAGGTGACACCCTCATTGTCCAGGCGGAACTGATGGACGTGGCCCATGGATCGCAGTTGTGGGGCCAGCAATACAATCGCAAGATGGCCGACATCTTTGCGCTCCAGGACGAGATCGCGCTGCGAATTTCTGAAAACCTGCGACTCAAATTGAGCGGTGCCGAGAAGAACCAGCTTACCAGGCGCCATACAGCCGATCCGCAGGCCTATCAACTGTATCTTCAAGGCAGGTATCACTGGAATAAGACTACTGAGGTCGGAATCCGCAAGGGCATAGAGTTTTTCCGCCGCGCGGTCGAAAAAGATCCTGCCTATGCTCTCGCTTATGCCGGATTGGCTGAAAGCTACTACCTGCTCATTATCTTCTCGCCTCCAGAGGACGTGATGCCAAAGGCATTGGCGTACGCCAGGAAAGCTCTGGAAATCGATGACACGCTAGCTGAAGCCCATACCACGGTTGGAGGCTTTAAGGATTTTTATGAGGGTGATTGGGCCGGAGCAGAGAAGGAATACCGCCGCGCACTCCAACTGAATCCTGGCTACCCAACCGTACACCAGCGATACTCGCTGCTTCTGCTGGAGCGGCGCAGAAACGAAGAGAGTTTGAATGAAATCAGGCGCGCCGTTGAACTCGATCCTGTTTCTCTGAGCTTCCAGTCAAGCTTTGGATCCCGGCTTTACTTGTTGCGCCGGTACAAAGAGGCGGCGGTGCAGCTTGGCAAGGCCATCGATCTGGATCCGAATTACGCTCAGGCGCGGTTCAACCTGGGGCGGGTCTATATCCAGATGGGGAAATACGATGAAGCTATTGCCGAACTCAAACGCGCTCTGGACAGGTCCGGCACGGCGCTGGCGGAATTAGGATGTGCCTATGCGCGGTCCGGCGATTCCCGCGAGGCGTTGAGTATCCTGAGTGAACTGCGGGATCTGGCAAAGGCGCGTTACGTCTCACCGATTCAGCATGCGCTTCTTTGTGCGTGCCTGGGAAAGACAGAAGAATCGCTTGGCTGGCTCGAAAAGGCGGCCGAGGAACGCGCCTATGGACTTACTCTTATTCACCTGGAGCCGCTGTTCGACCCGGTTCGCCCTCGCCGAGAATTCCATGAGTTGGTACAACGTCTCGGCCTTCCCGAATAAAATGGGAATATTGAGGAGAACGAACTTTAATCCCTGTCACCAATCCCTCAGCAGAATCCAATATCGACAGATGTTTGCGATAAATCGTGTGCTGTTTTCAGGTATGCCCGAGTGA